>NZ_MEES01000061.1:0-24933 GCF_001724535.1 Paracoccus sp. SCN 68-21
GGAGCTGCGCTCTACACCTTCCTGCAGCCGGGCCTCTACGCCTACGTCAACCACAACCTCATCGAGGCCGCTGAACTGGGCGCAACCGCTCACGTCATGGTCGAGGGCGAGTGGAACGACGATCTGATGAAGCAGGTCCAGGCTCCGGGCCCGATCCCGACCAACTGACGGCGGACCTCGACGCTGCTTCCATCGGCCCGCCGGTATCTTGCCGGCGGGCCTTTTTCTTGAAGGAACATCTCGATGAAGCTCGGCATGCTTCTCACCGCGGCGGTCGCCGTTCCGGCGATCGCACTCGCCGTCTATTCGCTCGCTCCCGCGCCCGGCCCCGCCTCCACCACGACTTTGGCGGCCCCTGCCACCGTCAAGGTCGACCCTGGCATCCTGGCCTACCGGCTCCCCGGAGAATTCCTGAAGGGTCAGCATCCGGTGGACGGGCCGGCAGAAGACGTCCGCTTCCGCCGGCCGTTCGAGATCATGGCCTACCAGGTGAGCGACGGCGACTATGCCCTGTGCGTGGCCGACGGCGCCTGCACCCCTCCCGAAGGATCGGGCGAGACGACCGGAAACCTGCCTGCGACGGGGGTGAGTTTCCGCGACGCGGTCGCCTATGCCGAATGGCTGTCGGCGCGCACCGGCGAGAACTGGCGGTTGCCGACCGACGAGGAATGGGCATTCGCGGCCGCGGAGCGCTATGCCGACGACAAGCTTGGGATCGAGGACGACGCCAACCCCGCCACGCGCTGGCTGGCGCGCTACCGCAGCGAGGCCGCAGCCGCCAGCGGCCGCGATCCCCAGCCCAAGCCGCATGGCCACTTCGGGGCCAACTCGAACGGCATCTACGACCTGTCCGGCAACGTGTGGGAATGGACGACGACATGCTATCGCCGCGCCTCTCTCGACGCCGACGGACGCGTTGAGGTCAGCACCGACAATTGCGGCGTCCGCGTCGTCGGCGGCAAGCACCGCGGCTACATGTCGTTCTTCATCCGCGACGGCAAGAGCGGCGGCTGCGCCGGTGGCATGGCTCCGGACAATCTGGGCATCCGGCTGGTCAAGGAGCGGCCCTCGCTGCTCGCGGCCTTCCGGACCCTGTGGCGCAAGGCCTCCGGCTAAGGCACTTTGCAGCCAGGCGGGATCGTCATTCGTCAGAATACCCGCCGCTCCAACCACGACACCAAGCACCGGTCAAAAGGACAGGCCCAGGTTCCGGTTGGAACCTGGGCCTTGGCATATGCGGAGCAGAAAGCCTGCCGTTCAGGAAGGCGCCGGGTTGGCCTGGCGCTGGCGCAGCCGCGGACGCAGCAGCATGCCGCCGAACAGGAGGGCGTAGCCCAGGAACGCGACCGTCCAGGTCGCGGCCGAAGCGTGCAGCAGCGCCGGCACGCCGGGCAGGAAGGCGGCTGCGATGCGCAGTACCGAAGACACGACGATCGCGGCGAAGACCATGCAGGTTCCGGCTCCGGCCCTGAGCTCGCGCCCGGTATGGCCGAGGGTCGCCCTGGCCATGACCGCGAGCGTCATCGAACCGATTGCGCCTACGCCGAAGGCGTGCAGGCCGGCGGCGGGCACGACCACGTCCGGAACGAAGGCGGCGGCGCCTGCAAGGACGAAGCCGAGCGGCACGAAGGCGTAGGCGGCGTGCAGGACGATCACCAGCGGGTCGCGCAGGGTGCGGTCGCCTGCCCAGCGTACGAGCCGCGCCGTGTTGAGAAGTGCCGCCACCAGCAGAGCAGCACCCGTTTCCGGCCGCTCCGGCAGGAATGTCCACGCGATCAGGGCGAGGCCCGAAACCGCGATGGTCGCACCGTCGAAGCGGTTGAACGGCACCGGCAGCCGGCCGGGGTTCTCGCGCGCCAGCCAGTTGCGCGTGAAGCTCGGGATGATGCGGCCGCCGATGATCATGATCAGCACGACCGTCGCCCCGATGCCGAGCCGCCGTCCGATGTCGGTCGTACCATAGGCGTTGGCCTCGAGATGGAACACGACGTTTGCGGCGAACAGCACCGTCACCGGCGCCAGCACCTTGAGGTTTCGCCAGTTGCGCCCGGCGATGATCTCGACCGCCGCCGCCGCTGCGACCGCCAGGAGGAATGCGCTCTATTACCCCAACCATGTCGGCTCGGTCGGCGGCCTCGTCGGTATGATTGGCGGTCTGGGCGGCTTCGTCCTGCCCATCGTCTTCGGCGCGCTGCTCGATGTGACCGGCATCTGGACCTCGGCTTTCGTGCTGCTCCTGCTAATCGTCCTGGTTTCGCTCGGCTGGATGCATTTGTCGATCCGGGTCATGGAACGGCAGGCGCAGGGCGCAGCCCTCGATCGGCTGCCCAGCTTCCCCGAACTTGCGGAAGTCCACGATCCCGAACGCACGGTCATGCCGCATGTGATCGAGGACTGGCGGCCGGAAGATCCGCAATTCTGGGCGGAGAAAGGGAAGCGCATCGCAAGGCGCAATCTATGGATCTCGATTCCCGCCCTGTTGCTCGCCTTCGCGGTGTGGATGGTCTGGTCGGTCGTGGTGGCGCAACTGCCCGCGATCGGCTTCGGCTTTACCCAGGACCAGCTCTTCTGGCTGGCGGCGCTGCCGGCGCTGTCGGGGGCGACGCTGCGCATCTTCTATAGTTTCATGGTGCCGATCTTCGGCGGAAGGCTGTGGACCACACTGTCGACCGCCTCGTTGCTGATCCCGGCCATGGGCATCGGTTATGCGGTGCAGAACCCCGATACACCCTATCTGATCTTCGCGGTTCTGGCCCTGTTGTGTGGCCTCGGCGGCGGCAACTTCGCCTCCTCCATGGCCAATATCAGCTTCTTCTTCCCGCGCGCGGAGAAAGGCAACGCCATGGCGCTGAACGCCGGTCTGGGCAATCTCGGCGTCTCGGTCATGCAGTTCCTGGTGCCGCTGGCCATCACCGCCGGCGTCTTTGGCGCCCTTGGCGGTGGGCCGCAGGAACTGTCGGATGGCGGCCGTATCTGGATGCAGAATGCCGGCTTCGTCTGGGTGCCCTTCATCCTCGCCGCGACGGCGGCCGCATGGCTCGGCATGAACGATCTGGCTGATGCACGGGCAAGCTTCCGTGAGCAGGCAGTGATCTTTACCCGCACCCATAACTGGGTGATGTGCCTGCTCTATGTCGGTACCTTCGGTTCCTTTATCGGTTACTCGGCCGGTTTCCCGCTGCTGTCCAGGCTCGTCTTCCCCGAGGTCGACGCGCTGAAATACGTGTTCCTCGGCCCACTGGTCGGCGCGCTGAGCCGCGCGGGCAGCGGATGGCTGTCCGACAGGGTCGGCGGCGGGCGCGTCACCTTCTGGGTCTTCGCCGGCATGATCGCATCCGTGCTGGGGGTGATCTGGTCTTTGCAGATCGGCTCCTTCGCCGGTTTCTTCGCCTTCTTCATGGCGCTGTTCTTCTTCACTGGCGTCGGCAATGCTTCCACCTTCCAGATGATCCCGGTAATCATGCGCAAGGAAGTCGCCCGGCTGGCGCCCGACCGGGACGTGACCGAGCAGCGTCGGCAGTCGGAGCGCGAAGCCGCCGCCATTATCGCCTTCACCAGCGCCATCGGCGGCTATGGCGGGTTCTTCATCCCGAAAGCCTACGGCACCTCCATCGGACTGACCGGCGCGCCGCTAGCGGCCCTGTGGGCCTTCCTTGCCTTCTACGTCCTGTGTCTGGCCGTCACCTGGGCCGTCTACACCCGTCGCGGCGGCCTGCTGCATGGCATCGAGCGCGGTCGGGCCATGCCTGCCGCCCTTCCAGCTGAAATAACTTGAGGAGACAGCCATGAGCCAGCTGATGGATCGACTGAACTTCCTGACCTCGTTGCGCAAGGACACGTTTGCGAACGGCCATGGCCAGACGACCATCGAGAACCGCGACTGGGAAGACGTCTATCGCCGCCGCTGGCAGCACGACAAGATCGTGCGCTCCACCCACGGAGTGAACTGCACCGGCTCCTGCTCGTGGAAGATCTATGTCAAATCCGGGATCGTCACCTGGGAGACGCAGCAGACCGACTATCCACGCACCCGGCCCGACCTGCCCAACCACGAGCCGCGCGGCTGCGCGCGCGGCGCCTCCTACAGCTGGTACCTCTACAGCGCCAACCGCGTGAAGACGCCGCTCATTCGCGGCCGGCTGATGCGGCTGTGGCGCGAGAAGCGCAGGACCATGAGCCCGATCGAGGCGTGGACGGCGATCCAGGACGACGCGGCGGCCCGCGAAAGCTACACCCGCATCCGCGGCAAGGGCGGCTTCGTGCGGGCGAGCTGGGACGAGGCGACCGAGATCGTCGCCGCAGCCAACGCCTATACGACGAAGAAATACGGCCCCGACCGCGTATTCGGCTTCTCGCCGATCCCGGCCATGTCGATGGTTTCCTATGCCGCCGGCACCCGCTACCTCTCCCTGCTCGGCGGCACCTGCATGTCGTTCTACGACTGGTATTGCGACCTGCCGCCGGCCAGCCCCCAGACATGGGGCGAGCAGACCGACGTGCCCGAATCTGCTGACTGGTACAATGCGGGCTATCTGCTCCTGTGGGGCTCGAACGTGCCGCAGACGCGCACGCCCGACGCCCATTTCTACACCGAGGCGCGCTACAAGGGCACCAAGAGCGCCGTCATCTGCCCGGACTATTCCGAGGCCGCCAAGTTCGCCGACATCTGGCTGAACGCCAAGCAGGGCACCGATGCGGCGCTGGGCATGGCCTTCGGCCACGTCATCCTGCGCGAGTTCCATCTCGACCGGCAGGTGCCCTATTTCGAGGACTACTGCCGCAAATATTCCGACATGCCGATGCTGGTGCGCCTCGATCGGCAAGGCGAGCGGCTGGTTCCCGGCCGGCAGTTGCGGGCGGCCGATTTCGCCCGCTCGCTGGGCGAGAAGAACAACCCCGACTGGAAGACGGTCGGCTTCGACGAGATTTCCGGCAAGGTCGTCGTGCCCAACGGCTCCATCGGCTTCCGCTGGGGCGAGAGCGGCAAGTGGAACCTCGAGGAAAAGGCCGGCAAGGACGACATCCGCCTCAAGCTCAGCCTGATTCTGGATGAGGATCATGACGAAGTGGCGGGCGTCGATTTTCCCTATTTCGGCGGCGCCGCCACCAACGGCTTCGAAGTCGACGACCGCGGCGAGGTGCTGACCCGCAAGGTGCCGGTGAAGCGGCTGAAGCTCGCCGGCGGCGAGGAGGTGCTGGTCGCCACAGTCTTCGATCTCCTGTGCGCCAATTACAGCCTCGACCGCGGCCTCGGCGGCGAGCACGTCGCCTCCGACTACGACGCCGACGTGCCGTTCACCCCCGCCTGGGCCGAGCGCATCACCGGCGTGCGCCGCGACAAGATCATCCAGGTCGCGCGCGAATTCGCCGCCAACGCGGAAAGGACCGAAGGCCGTTCCATGGTCATCATCGGCGCGGGGATGAACCACTGGTTCAACATGGACATGAACTACCGGGCGGTCATCAACATGCTGGTGATGTGCGGTTGCGTGGGCCAGTCCGGCGGCGGCTGGTCGCATTATGTCGGGCAGGAAAAGCTGCGGCCGCAGACCGGCTGGACGCCGCTGGCCTTCGCGCTCGACTGGGCGCGCCCGCCGCGCCACATGAATTCCACCAGCGCTTTCTACGCGCATACCGACCAGTGGCGCTACGAAACGGTGAGCGCCGCCGAAATCCTGTCACCGACGGCGCCGGCCGGAGACTGGCGCAAGCTGAGCCTGATCGACTACAATATCCGCGCCGAGCGCATGGGCTGGCTGCCTTCGGCCCCGCAACTGAAAACCAATCCGCTCGATGTCGCCCGTTCGGCGAAGGAGGCCGGCGTCGGGGTCCAGGACTATGTGGCGGAGCGCCTCAAATCGGGCGAATTGCAAATGTCGTGCGAAGACCCGGACGCGCCGGAGAACTGGCCGCGCAACCTGTTCGTCTGGCGCTCCAACCTGCTCGGCTCGTCCGGCAAGGGGCATGAATATTTCCTGAAGTATCTGCTCGGAACCGATCATGGCGTACAGGGCAAGGATCTGGGCGCGGAAGGCCGCATGAAGCCGGTCGAGGCGGTCTGGCGCGAGAAAGCGCCGGAAGGAAAGCTCGATCTGCTGGTCACCATCGATTTCCGCATGTCGACCACGGCTGTCTATGCCGACATCGTGCTGCCGACGGCGAGCTGGTACGAAAAGGACGACATGAACACGTCCGACATGCACCCGTTTATCCACCCGCTGCAAGCGGCGGTGGACCCGGCCTACGAGTCGAAGACGGACTGGGAAATCTTCAAGGCGATCGCAAGGAAATTCTCCGAAGTGGCCCCGGAAATCCTCGGGGTTGAGGACGACGTGGTGCAATTGCCCTTGCAACACGACAGCCCCGGCGAACTGGCGCAGGGTGTGGTGCGCGACTGGAAGCGGGGCGAATGTGAGCTGATCCCCGGCCGGACGGCGCCCGCCTATATCGCCGTCGAGCGCGATTATCCCAATCTCTACAGGCGCTTCACCGCTATCGGGCCGCTGATGGAAAAGATCGGCAATGGCGGCAAGGGCATTGGCTGGAATACCGAAGCGGAAATCCACCACCTCAAGGCGCTGAACGGCGCCGTCACAGAAGAAGGGGCGACCAAGGGCATGGCGCGTCTCGACACGGCGATCGACGCCGCCGAGATGATCCTGATGCTGGCGCCTGAAACCAATGGCGAGGTGGCGGTCAAGGCGTGGGACGCGCTCGGCAAGGCGACCGGCAGACGCCACCGCCATCTGGCCGAGGTCAAGCAGGACGAAAAAATCCGCTTCCGCGACATCGCCGCTCAACCGCGCAAGATCATCTCGTCGCCCACCTGGTCGGGCATCGAAAGCGAGGAGGTCTGCTACAATGCCGGCTGGACCAATGTGCATGAGCTGATCCCCTGGCGCACGGTCTCGGGCCGCCAGCAGCTTTATCAGGATCATGAATGGATGCGGGCCTTCGGCGAGGGCTTCGTCACCTGGCGTCCGCCTGTGGACCTCAAGACGGTGGGCGAAGCGGCCAAGCGGCCGCTGGCGGCGGGCGAGCCGCATGTGGTGCTGAACTTCCTCACCCCCCACCAGAAATGGGGCATCCACTCCACCTATACCGACAATCTGCTGATGCTGACGCTCAACCGGGGCGGCCCGGTGGTGTGGATTTCTGAAATTGACGCCCAAACAGCGGGGCTGGTCGACAACGACTGGGTCGAGGTCTTCAACATCAACGGCGCCATCACCGCGCGCGCGGTGGTCAGCCAGCGGATGAAGGAAGGCTCCATGTTCATGTATCACGCTCAGGAAAAGATCGTGAACACGCCCGGCAGCCAGGTCACCGGCAAGCGCGGCGGCATCCACAACTCCGTCACCCGCATCGTGCTGAAGCCCACCCACATGATCGGCGGCTACGCCCAACTCGCCTACGGCTTCAACTATTACGGCACGGTCGGCTCCAACCGCGACGAATTCGTGATCGTCCGCAAACTGCCAAAGGTCGACTGGCTCGACCAGCCCGCAACCCAGACTACGGAGGCAGCGGAATGAAGATACGCGCCCAGATCGGAATGGTGCTGAACCTCGATAAATGCATCGGGTGCCACACCTGCTCCGTCACCTGCAAGAATGTGTGGACGAGCCGCGAGGGCGTCGAATACGCATGGTTCAACAATGTCGAGACCAAGCCCGGCATCGGCTATCCCAAGGACTGGGAAAACCAGAAGCGCTGGAATGGCGGCTGGCGGCGGACGAAAAGCGGCGCTCTGCAACCGAAGCAGGGCAGCAAATGGCGCATCCTGGCGAATATCTTCGCCAATCCGGATCTGCCGGAAATCGACGATTTCTATGAGCCGTTCGACTTCGACTACGACCATCTGAAATCCGCGCCTGAGATGAAGGCGTTTCCGACCGCCCGCCCGCGCTCCAAGATTTCGGGCGAGCGCATGGAAAAGATCGAATGGGGCCCGAACTGGGAGGAAATCCTCGGCGGCGAGTTCGAAAAGCGTTCGAAGGATTATAATTTCGAGGGCATCCAGAAGGAGATCTACGGCCAGTACGAAAACACCTTCATGATGTATCTGCCGCGGCTGTGCGAGCACTGTCTCAATCCGACCTGCGTGGCGGCCTGCCCCTCGGGCGCGATCTACAAGCGCGAGGATGACGGCGTCGTGCTGATCGATCAGGAAAAATGCCGCGGCTGGCGCATGTGCGTTTCGGGCTGCCCGTACAAGAAAATCTATTACAACTGGTCGACCGGAAAATCGGAAAAATGCACGCTGTGCTATCCGCGTCTGGAAAGCGGCCAGCCGACGGTCTGTTCGGAAACCTGCGTCGGGCGCATCCGCTATCTGGGCGTCATGCTCTATGACGCCGACAGGATCGCCGAAGCGGCGGCAACGGAAAACGAGAAGGACCTTTATGACGCCCAGCTTGGCGTCTTTCTCGACCCCAACGACCCGGAGGTGATCGCCGAGGCGCGCGCCGCAGGCATTCCCGAAGACTGGATCGTCGGCGCGCGGAACTCGCCGATCTGGAAGATGGCGATGGAATGGAAGATCGCCTTCCCGCTGCATCCCGAATACCGCACCTTGCCGATGGTCTGGTACGTGCCGCCGCTCTCGCCGATCCAGAATGCGGCGGAAGCCGGCCGGATCGCCGCGCAGGACGACATGCCCGACGTGCGCTCCTTGCGCATTCCGGTGCGCTATCTCGCCAACATGCTGACGGCCGGCGACGAAGCGCCCATCGTTTCGGCGCTGGAGCGGATGCTGGCCATGCGTTCCTATATGCGCTCCAAAACGGTCGATGGCGTCGTCAATCTGGGCGTGGCCAGGCGTGTCGGCCTGACCCCGTTGCAGATCGACGAGATGTACCAGCTTCTGGCCATCGCCAATTACGAGGACCGCTTCGTCATCCCGACCACCCATCGCGAACTGGTCGAGGACGCCTACGACCTCAGGAGCGGTTGCGGCTTCACCGATGGCAATGGCTGCTCGTCCGGCCATTCCGGGCAATCGCTGTTTGGCGGCAAGAAATTCCGCAGCCCGCAGGAGTTCATCGCATGAAGACCTTCAAGGCCTTGTCGGCGCTGCTGACCTATCCGGGCCGGGACCTTCAGGAAGCGGTTCCGGCCATCCGCGCGGTTCTGGCCGAAGGCGTCGTGCCGCCGGACGGGATCGCCGCGCTGGAACCGCTGCTCGTCTCGCTGGCGACCGGCGACCTCTACGACTTGCAGGAACGCTACGTGCTGCTGTTCGACCGTTCGCGCACACTGTCGCTCAACCTGTTCGAGCACATCCATGGCGAAAGCCGCGACCGCGGCGGCGCCATGGTCGACCTGCTCGAAACATATCGCGCCGGCGGCTTCGATCTCGCCGGCACGGAACTGCCCGACCATCTGCCGGTGCTTCTGGAATTTCTGTCCACCCGTCCGCTGGCCGAGGCGCGCGCGATTCTCACCGATGCAGGCCATATCCTTGTCGCCCTTGCCGAGCGGCTGGCGCGGCGCGAGAGCGACTATGCCGCCGTTCTGGAAGCGCTGGTCGCATTCGCCTCGGCCGATTCCACGACCGGGGAGGCGCAGGCGCTGCTGTCGCAACAGGATGACGATCCGGAGGATCTGGCCGCCCTCGATGCGGTCTGGGAGGAAGCGCAGGTCACCTTCGGGCCGGATCCCAACGCCGGCTGCCCGGTCAGCCGGGACATCCTCACCCGCATGGAATCCGCGCCAGCGCCAGCGGCGCGCTGAATGGGAGGCTGACATGAATTATCTGATCTTCGGCGTCTATCCCTACATCGCCATCACGGTGATGATCGCGGTCAGCATCGTCCGCTACGAGCGCGATCCCTTCACATGGAAGTCCAAATCGAGCCAGCTCCTGCGCAAGCGGCAGTTCATCGCCGGCTCGGTGCTGTTTCATGTCGGCATATTGGCGATCCTTGGCGGGCATCTCGTCGGCCTGCTGACCCCGATCCAGATTTTTGACGCCCTTGGCGTCAGCCACGAGGCAAAACAGTTGCTGGCCATCGGGCTTGGCGGCGTGGCCGGCATCATGGCGCTGGTGGGCGGGGTCCTGCTTTTGCACCGGCGTCTGTTCGATCCGCGCATTCGCGCCAATTCCACAATGGCGGATACCGGGATCATGGTGCTTTTGATGGCGCAACTACTGCTTGGACTGGCGTCGATCGTCGTCTCGCTGAACCACCTCGACGGCGAGGAAATGGTCAAGCTGATGAACTGGGCGCAGGGCGTCATCTATCTGCGCGCCGGCGCGAGCGATCACATCGCCGACGTGCACTGGCTGTTCAAGGCGCATATCTTCCTTGGGCTGACCATCTTCCTGCTGTTTCCATTCACCCGGCTGGTGCACATGTTCTCGGCCCCCGTCCGCTATCTGTGGCGGCCGGGCTACCAGATCGTGCGTTCGCGGCGCGGGGCGAAGCCGGCGCGCACCGGGCTTGCGCCACTGCCCCGGCAACACACCGAGCCACGCATGGAGCCGGGCGAATGAGGGTCCTCGATCGCACCAATCGTCCGGTTCCCGTCACCGTCAACGGCGTCACCATTGCAGCCGGGGCGATCGCCGCCGAAGCCCAGAACCATCCGGTGCCGCGCGGCAAGCCCGGCTGGGCCTGGCAAGCGGCGGCGCGAGCGCTGGTGCTGCGCGAGGTTCTGTTGCAGGAGGCAAGGGCGCGCCGCATCGCGCCGGAACCGATAGAACTGGAAGAAGGAAAATGGGAGGTCGATGAGGAGGCGCTGATCCGACAGTTGCTCGAAAGCGCCCTTGCACCGGCCGTGATCGATGAAACAGCCTTGCGCGCGGCCTACGAAGCCACGCCGGACCGGTTTCGCGGGCCTTCCCTGTTCGAGGCGGCGCATATCCTGTTCAGCGCCGCTCCCGACGATGCGCTGGCGCGCGCCGCGGCGCGCCAGCGGGCCGAGGCCGTGCTTGCCGAGCTAAAACGCGATCCGCGCCGATTTGCGGCGCTTGCGGCCGAATACAGCGCCTGCCCGTCCCGGGCCAATGGCGGCGTGCTCGGCCAGCTCGCCTCGGGCGATACGGTGCCGGAATTCGAGGCGGCCCTCGTCACGATGCAGGAAGGCGCCATTTCCGACGCGCCGGTGGAAACCCGCTACGGCCTCCATCTGATCCGGCTGGATGCAAGAGTGCGCGGCGAGGTGCTGCCTTTTTCGGCCGTGCTGCCGCATCTGCGCGAAGCGCAGGAAAAGGCCGAATGGGTTCGCGCCAGCCGCGCCTATGTCGCGGAACTGGCGGCGCGGGCCGAAGTGACGGGCATCGACCTTGTCGAAACGCCCTGGACGCAGGAGAAACAATCGGCATGAGCCCCTCCCCTGCCTTGAGCGAGCCTTTCTATTGCGGCTGCGAGACCGAGCCGGAGCCGGGCGCATTGCTGTCCGTCGATGGCGCTCTTCGCCGCGCGCTGGCGCTCGCCGTGCCCGTGACGGAGACGGAGCGCCTGCCGCTCGACAGGGCGCATGGCCTTGTGCTTGCGGAGGCTGTCCGGGCCGACGTCTCGCTTCCGCTGTTCGACAATTCGGCCATGGATGGCTACGCGGTCCGGCTTGCGGACTTTTCAGGTGACGGACCATGGCGACTGCGGCTGGCTGGGCGCGTGGCGGCCGGTGATGCGGGCGATATGCCGGTTCCGGCCGGTGCGACGCTGCGCATCTTTACCGGCGCAGCCATCCCGCCAGGCTGCGACGCGGTCGTTATCCAGGAATTGACGCGCCAGGAAGGAGAGACGATCGAGATAAGAAGACGTCCCGAACCCGGCGAAAACATTCGGCGCGCCGGTGAGGATTTGGCTTTCGGCTCTGAACTGCTGCCGGCCGGCCGGCGCCTTGGGCCACGCGCGGCGGCGCTGCTTGCCTCAGCCGGTTGCGGCGATGTCGCCGTCAAGCGCCGGGTCAGGATCGCCTATTTCAGCACAGGCTCCGAACTCCGTTCGCCGGGCACCGTGCTGGCGCCCGGGCAGATCTGGAATGCCAACCGCTACCATCTAGCGGGCGTCCTCGACCTACCCTGGATCGAGACAATCGACATGGGCAGCGTGCCCGACCGGCCCGACCTGCTGCAGCAGACACTAGAACAGGCATCGCGTCAGGCCGACATGGTGGTGACTACCGGTGGTGTCTCGGTGGGCGACGAAGACCATATGCCCGCGGTGCTGCGTGCCGCAGGCGGCGAAATTCATGTGATGAAGGTGGCAATAAAGCCCGGTAAGCCGCTCGTCATCGGGCGGATCGGCGCCGCGCGCTATCTTGGCCTGCCGGGCAATCCGGTCTCGGCTTTCGTCATTTGGCATGTGATCGGGATGCGCATCGCACAGGCTTTGGCTGGAATTGTTGAGACAGATCCGCCCCGCATTCTCGTGCGCGCCGGCTTTGAACGGCCCCGACGGTCGGGACGCTGCGAATTCCTACCGGCTCGCCTGGGCAGCCATGACGGCCATGGTACCAGGACGGTGGAGATCGCCACCTCAGAGGTTTCGCACCGGGTGGCGCTGTTGGCACAAGCCGACGGTCTGCTGCTCATCCCATCGGAAACCGACCGCATCCAGCGCGGTGACATGCTGGAGTTCTTGCCGTTTTCGGACGGATGAAGGCGCCCATCCAGCGCGCCGGCAGCAACAGCGCAAAGGAAGTCGCGATGAAGCTCGGATATGTAACCTTACAGGGGCGAGGCCGCATAGACCTTCTTCTGGCTGAAGTCGTTGACCGGCTCGAAGCGCATGGCGTGGCCCTGGCGGGCACCGTGCAGACCAATATCGAGCGAGCCGACCGCCCGCGGTGCGACATGGACCTGCGCCTGCTTCCCGATGGCCCGGTGGTGCGCATCAGCGTTGACCGCGGCGCGGAGGCGCGCGGCTGCCGGCTGGATGCCGGCGTACTGGAGCAATCGGTGCTGTGGGTTTCGAACACCCTGGACGGCGCCGAGATCTTGGTGGTCAACAAATTCGGCAGGCAGGAATCAGAAGGCAAGGGTTTGGCTGGGGCCATCGCGGACGCTATCGAGCGCGGTCTCCCCGTGCTTGTAGGGGTGAGCGGGCTGAACCTGCCGGCTTTCCTCGAATTTACTGGAGGGATTGAACTGGAACTCAGGCCTGACGCCGCCAGTATCGCTGATTGGTGCTTCGCCACGATGGCCTTGACAGCGACCAAGCCGCAATCCGGAACCGCGGAAACAGGCCATCCACGTGCTGTTGCTGGCTCATAACGAACCACGTCACGGGATCGTGCGGTGCCGTTTCGTTGGATCAGTCGGAGATATCGATGCGTCCGGCGCCGATCAGTTCCAGGCAATAGGGTATGGCAGGAAAGACTGCGGCGAGGCACACGTCGATGGATGCGGGCTTGCCAGGTAGGTTGATGATCAGCGAACGGCCGCGTATCCCCGCGGTCTGGCGCGACAGGATGGCGGTCGGAACCTGCGACAGGCTTACCCGGCGCATCAGTTCGCCGAAGCCCGGAAGTTCCTTGGTGATGACCTCGCGCATAGCTTCAGGTGTGAGGTCGCGTGACGTTGGGCCGGTGCCTCCGGTCGTAAAAACCAGATCGGCTCCGTCCCTGTCGCAAAATTCCACCAGCGCATCGCGGACGCTTTCCTGTCCGTCTGGAACGATGCGGCGCCTATAGTCGCACGGACGCGCCGTAGCGGCACGTAGCCAGTTCTCCACAGCCGGACCACCGAGATCTTCATACTCACCGCGACTGGCGCGATCCGATACGGTCAGGATGGCGACAAGCGTCATTTATCGTTTTCCTCATGCGCTGACGGCTGGCCGCGATCCGGCCTCGCCGCGAGCGTAGCCGTCCACCAACCGTCCCGGCAGTTCGAGGCAGGAAAGCACGAAACGGGCGGACTCCGGGTCCTGGGCTCCGTCGAGCACGGAGCGGTAGGTGCGCGCCACCTCCACCATGTCGCAGTCGTGCGGGGATAGCCTCAGCCGCCTTATGCCATGGCGGATAAGCGTCGTCGGCTCGAACAGCGCGGCGTGCACCTCGGCCGACAGGGTCTGCACGCCGTTGATGGCGAGGAAGGACTGATCGTCCAGCGTGTCGACAGCCAGTCCGTCAGGATCCTGCTCGCAGGTGAACTGGCATGAATCCTTATGCAGCCCGTGCAGCCTTGCGTGATAGCAGCGCCCTGACAGGGCCAGCGGTAGTCGGCCGAAGGCGAAAAGTTCGAACTCGATCTCCGGACAGGCAGAGGCGATGGTTCCTACCGTCTCCAGCGACAACTCAACTGGCGGGCAGATGCTGGTGGCGCCGTGACGTGCGAGGAAGCGCGCCGTCGTCTCGTTATAGACGTTGAGGAATGGGCCGGTGACGAAGGGCTTGCCGCTGCGGGCGGGCAGGGCGGTGATGTCGTTGATCTCGGCCAGCCGCTCGTCGATGCACAATTCGGCGATGGCCTTGCGCTCGCGCACTGTGGCCGGTGCGGCCAGCGTGGAAAGCACCACCTGCTTGCCGCCACGCTCCAGCCTTTCGATGATTTCGGGCCAGACCGGATCGGAAAATGGCATTCGCTTGCCGCACACGACCTCGCCGACATGGACACGGTCCACTGGCGCCTCGTCGGCGATGCGAAAATAGAAATTGCGCAGCTTTTCCGCCGGCCAGTGGAAGAACAGCGGTCCGAGCGTCAGGGCGACCCGTGTCATGGTTTATCTCCAGGTCTTGCGATAGGCGCCGGTGGTCTGGCGTCCGCCTTCCGATAGGCCGGCGAGGATGTGGTCGATTTCGGTCGCGTCCTCGCCCTGTTCGGCCGCGTCGACTGCCTTTCTGAAGGCGCGTACCACCTCGGTGACGTAGCCCTTGCCGCGCTGACGGCCTTCGATCTTGAGGGCGGTCACGCCGGCGGCTTTGAACGCCACGATCATGCTGCCGGCATTGAGGCTGACCGGATCCTCGAACAGGTAGCCGGCCTTGTCTCCCGCCTTGAACCTGCCCTTGCATAAGGTCGGATAGCCGGCAGGCTCGCCCGGCGCATAGCGGTCGATGGTGAAGCCGGCGAGCCGCGCGGCGGTGCCGTCGCCGTCCTCGTCATAGCTCACCATTTCCGGCGGTGAGCAGACGCCGTTGAGGTTAGGCGAGCGACCGGCGGCATAGGAAGAAAGATAACACCGGCCCTCGATCATCACGCACAGCCCGCCAAACACGAAGGCCTCGGTCTCCACCGCGATGGCGCGGTTGAGGGCAGCGATTTCCTGTACCGAGAGCACGCGCGGCAGCACCACACGGCGCACGTTGAAGGCGTCGGCATAGAAGCCGATCGATTCTGGCGTCGCGGCTGCGGCCTGTACCGACAGGTGCAGGCGGGTGCCGGGATGTTGGTTGACCATATGGTCGAGCACGGCGATATCGGCGGCGATCACGGCGTCGGCCCCGCAGAATGCGGCCGTATCGGCGGCCCGGCGCCAGGGATCGGTATCACCGGCGCGCGCGAAGGTATTGATGGCAACCAGCACCTTTGAGCCATGGGCATGGGCGAAGCGGACGCCCTCTGCCAGTTCCTGCGGCGAGAAATTGAGACCGGGGAAATTGCGTGCGTTGGTTTCGTCGCGGAAACCGCAATAGACCGAATCCGCTCCCGCCTGCACGGCGGCCCGTAGCGCCGAAGGCGTGCCGGCGGGGCAGACGAGCTCCATCCTGCCGCTTGTCGTCATGGTTGCGTCCTTTCACGCCGATGGGCGCCGGTGGCGATCTGGCGGGCGAACGACAGCCCGCCCAATATGCCCGAATCGGCGAGCCGGGCGGCCGCGCCGCTGAGGCCGAGCAGGTCGGAGGGCCGCAATTCGGCGTCCTCTATGGCGTTGCGCAGCGCCACCACCGCTTCGGTGCGGCCGCTGACGGAGATGGCGCGGTGGAAGAACAGCGCGTCGCCGTCCAGCGTGCCGTCGAGGATGCCGAGCAAGAGCAGGATCGGGCCGCGGATGACCACGTCGGAGGGAGCCGTGCCGCTCTTGCCGGTGGCGCGCACCAGCGCGGCGCGGCCGTCCGGCACGACATGGAAGGCAAAGGGCAGGTCGGTCGGATCGATGAGGAAACGCGCCTTGCCGAATTCGCCGAGCCGCTCGAAGGCCTCCGGCCGTCGCCGGGCGAGGGAACGCAGCGCCTGGGTCAGCAACGGGCCGAGCGGCTGGCCGGAAAAAGCCGGCAGGAAGCGCCGGATCGGCTCGGGCAGGCTGACATCTTCGTTGGGGTTGAGCGCCATCGGCTCCTCCGGAGTACGGCAGGATGAACCCACCGTAATCAGGACGCCGCCAAAGTGTCTTGCGCTGGATCAAACAAAATCGACGCTGGTGAGCGCCATCGGCAGTTGCGGCTAACGAGCACATCGCACCCTGCCCAGTCATAATCTACACTTGCGGCACAACATCCGGCCCCGCACAGGGAGGCAGTCATGTCTTGTGATGCACGACGCTGGCCGCTGACAGATCAGGTCTGGCGTCAGTTCGGCCAGTTCGATCTTGTCATGGAGCGTACCGGGGTAGATCCTGTTTTTGCCGCTCGCAAGGCACGAGGCACAGCCATTGCGCAGGCACGCAATATCTGCCTCGTTTGCCTCCATCATAAGCGGTGTCGGTCTTTGCTGGAGGAAGACGAAGCCCACTCCATCGTGGCCTTCTCTCCCAATGCCGGTTTTTTCGATCAATGCCGGCAACACAGGCTACCCAAAACCCGGAACATGAAGCGCGACAGTTGAAACTGGAGGACTGCATGACCTGCGGCCCTCTTTGATCAGGCGCAACGCCGGGTTTGGCGCTGCATGATATCGGGCGTATCAGCGGTCAGGGACACCTTCATGCACCAGCGTACTCTTCCTCATTTTCCGACGCTCGACACCTTCCTTGCCTATCTGAAGGAGCGGGACGAGCTCGAAACCATCGCTGCGCCCGTCTCCATGCATCTGGAGGTCACCGAACTGCATCGCCGGGTAATCCTCGCCGACGGCCCGGCCCTGCACTTTACGGGAGCGCTCGATCGGGACGGCAATACAGCTCGGATGCCTGTGGTGGCAAACCTGTTCGGAACCGCGAGGCGGGTCGCCTGGGGGCTTGGCACCGATGTCGAGGGCCTTGAGGGGTTGGGGGAAATGCTGGCGTTCATGCGCTCACCACAGCCACCCCGAAGCCTGCGCCAGGCGCACACGATGCTGCCGGTGGCGCGCGGCGCATTGCGGGCGCGGCCGAAGAAAGTCGCCTCGCCTTGGGAATGGCGGGAGGCGGACCCGGACTTCTCGCTCCTCCCGGTGCAGACCTGCTGGCCCGGCGATGCCGGCCCGCTGATCACCTGGCCGGTGGTCGTCACCCGCCCGCCGGGTCTTGACGATCTGTCTGCCTACAATCTCGGCATCTATCGCATGCAGGTCATCGGCCGCGATCGCGCCATTCTGCGCTGGTTGCCGATGCGAGGCGGCGCGGCCCATCACCGGCTATGGCGGGAGCGGGGAGAGGAGATGCCGGTGGCGGTCGTGATCGGCGCGGACCCGGCGACGCTACTTGGCGCCGTCATGCCGGCTCCCGAAGGCTTGTCCGAACTGGCGCTGGCCGGCATGATCGGCGATCGGCGATCGGCGCGCAGCGGTAGCCGCCTGCGCGATCATACCGCTCCATGTGCCGGCGAGCGCTGAGATCGTGCTGGAGGGCACGGTCTCGCCAACGGAGACAGCGCTTGAGGGGCCCTTCGGCGACCATACCGGCTACTATAATGCGCCCGAACACTATCCGGTTTTCAGGTTGAAGCGGCTTTGCCTGCGCGATGGTGCGAGTTATCTCACCACATTCACCGGCCGCGCGCCGGACGAACCGTCCGTGCTGGGCGCCACGCTGCTTGAGGTGTTCAAACCATTGCTGCGACAGGCGATCCCCGAGGTCGTGGACGTCTGGATGCCGCCGAAGGCCTGCTCCTATCGGATTGCCGTGATTGCCATCGCCAAGAGATATGCCGGGCAGGCGCGGCGCGTGATGATGGGTTTCTGGTCGCTGCTGCCGCAGTTCTCGATGACCAAGACGATCATCGTGGTGGATGACGATATCGATATCCGCTCATGGGACGATGTGATGTGGGCGCTCTCCACCCGCATGGACCCTTCGCGAGACCTGCTTCTGGCGGAGCGGACGCCGGTCGATCCGCTCGATTTCGCCTCGCCGCTGGAAGGGCTGGGCGGCAAGATGGGCCTCGACGCCACCTGCAAGATCGGTTCCGAGACCGGCCGGGAATGGGGCGTCAAGCTGGCGATGGATATCGCAATGACCGAGCGGGTCGCCGAGCGCTGGTGGGAGTTCTTTCCGGCACGACAGGGAAGCACGCCATGACGGCGGCGAGATTGATCGTTGGGGTTACCGGAGCTTCCGGCTCGGCGTTGGCGCTGGAAACCCTGCGCCAGCTCTGTGGAGCCGGCGTCGAAACGCATCTCGTGGTGACGGCCGGGGCACGGATGACGATTGCCCACGAACTGGGTAGCGAAGGCTTGGCCCGATTGAACGAGACGGCTACACATGTCCACTCGGCCCGCGATCTCGCCGCGCCCATCGCCAGCGGTTCGTTCCGCACCGCGGGCATGATCGTGGTGCCGTGCTCGATGCGCAGCATGGCCGCCATAGCGCATGGGCTGGGCGACAATCTGCTGACCAGGGCCGCCGATGTGGTGCTGAAGGAAAAGCGCCGGCTGGTGGTGGCGCCGCGTGAGGCGCCGTTGCATGAAGGCCACCTCGAAGCCATGTTGCGGCTGGCCCGGTTGGGCGCCGTCATTGCCCCGCCTGTGCCGCCGTTCTACGCCCGGCCAGCTACCATCGACGATCTGGTGCGCGAGATAGCAGCTCGGCTCGTGCAATGGGCGGGCATTGATCCCGGCCGCTGCATGACACGATGGGGCGGGGATCCGGTCACGTAAGCGTAAATCTACGCCTTGCCGCCGTACGACGAACTCCTTGACGTGCGCGACAAAATAAGAAGAGCCCGAAGTAGCTCGTAGCGCCCCTCGACAGCGCCTGCGACCGGACTGGATACTGAACGGCATGAAGCAGCGCCGGATGACAGACTATCAGGCGGAGCAGGCGGGTTCGGCCCTTTTCATGTACACAGGCGTTTCGCTCTCCCCTCCTAATCGATAACGTCAATCATGGCCATGTGGCGATGTCGTCGAACAGAAGGGCGATGTCTACGTAATCGCTGCAGTCCAGTTCCATCGCCCCCAATTCTCTACGACGAGTTCGGTCTTGCCTGCATTGCTAAAAGATAGTAATAAGTCACTCGCAATCGGCAAACAGGCCCGAGATTGCGTGGGTCGGTACAGGTGGCGCAAAGAGCGTCACGCTGCCAGGGCGAGGTTTGATCGTTAGAGTGCTTGAGGGAGCCCCAAGCACGTCGGGTGGATGGGTATAGGAGATCAACGAGCCTGCTCAAGTCCTATCCGAATCCCATTGTGACTGAGGAGCATAAAGATGAGTGCTGGATCGTTCCCCTCGGAACTATACAAGGCCAACGTTGAACTGCAACAGCGTATCATTAAGTTACTCCAGGAATGCGGCAGCAACTGGATGGCTGCCGTACAGCAATTCGGTATGGGCGGCACGTCCGACTCTACGGCTCAGATTGAGGGCCGGTTGCGCGCAGCCGACTGGCAGTCGCTGGCAACGTTACCATCTGAAGTGCTCTGGCCGGCATTTCAGAGCCGGTTGAATGACGTTCAAGTTGCAAACCAGATTGCTTTGAAAAATCAGATATCCTTCGCGACCGGGCTTCAGCAGGCGCTTGGAAACTGGCATCAATCCGTCTTCGACGCCTTCGGTAGCGCCCTAGAAGGCGGAAATTTTTTCAAGCATTGGGGCATATCTGGGGCTCAAGCTGTGACAACAGACGCAAAAACGGCCGAAAAATGAATGCGATGCCATGAGTACCATCAAGCGCACCGCACTGGTGACCGGCGGCAATCGCGGCTTGGGCGCTGCGATTGCTCGCGCTCTGCACGATGCCGGCCATACCGTGATCATTACCCACACGCCCGGTAACAACAAAGCCGTCGCCTGGCTCGCTGCACAAGCGGACCAAGGCTATGGGTTTGCCGGTTATGGTGTAGACGTCTCCGATTTCCGATCAACCCAAAATCTGGCGCAACAAATTCATTTGGACGGCCGACAAATTGATATCCTCGTGAACAATGCAGGTATTACCAGAGACGCTTCCCTGCGCAAACTTGATAAAGCCGATTGGGACGTGGTGCTGCGAACCAACCTCGACTCAATGTTCAACGTCACAAAACTCTTCATCGAGCCGATGATGGGGCGCCGCTGGGGCCGTATCGTCAACATTTCCTCGATTAACGGCAGCAAGGGCCAGTTTGGCCAAACCAACTATTCGGCGGCAAAGGCAGGCGTGCATGGTTTCACCAAGGCACTGGCTCAGGAGGTGGCCCGGGCTGGCGTAACTGTCAACACCGTCTCCCTAGGCTATTTGGCAACCGAGATGCTAACGACCATGCGCGAGGATGTGCTCGCGCGGATCATCGAAACCATTCCGGTTGGCCGCTTAGGTCAACCAGACGAGATCGCGGCGCTGGTGGCGTTTATAGCAAGCGAGGAGGCCGCCTTCATGACTGGAAGCAACATTGCGATGAATGGCGGCCAACATATGTGCTGAAATAGCTGCTTTGCAGCACCTTCGGGGGGGTCCTCGCTTATTCGTCCACCCGATCTTTCACCGCTCAATCGAGCGTTTGTAGAGTGCGAACACCCCCGGGGCATTGGCGCGGATACGCCTGACGTCGCCAGCAAGAAGAGCCTGCATCACGAGCCCCTGGATGGTGCCGATGAAAAGTATGACAGCGGCCTTTTCATCCAGCGCATCAGCGATTTCACGGCGTTCCTTGCCGTCTGCGATGAGCCGGCCGAGACGCTCTCCATAGCGCCGGATCAAGGTTTGTGCCATCTGCTTGGCCACTGTTTGCTCAGCGCGCTGCAATTCTCCAAACAGCATCCTGGGCACGCCAGGATGCTCGGTGATGAAATCAATATGCGCCATGAACGCTGCCTCCAGTGCCCCAAGAGGAGAAACCGCTCTGGAAGTCGCCTTTTCAATGCGAGCCAGCAGCCGGTCGGAAACCCATTCCATCACCGCCTGAAGGATCGCATCTTTCGAAGGGAAGTGCCTGAACAATGCGCCCTGGGTCACCCCCATCCGCTTGGCGATTGCCCCGGTCGTAATATCGGCCGGGTTCTGCTCCGCCGCGAGTTCGATGACGGTCTCGACGGTTATTTCGCGCCGCTCCTCCGCTGGAAGATAAGCTGATCGGGAGATCATTGTACTGCTCCTAAAGATAGTGATTGACTACTACCTAACGATCAGGCAGCTTCGTGGCAAGGTTTAAACGGCCATGCGTTTGTAATTTGAACGACCTCGGTTAGCCATAAAAATTCCGCCAGACACGGAGAGCGCCGTGAACGACGCATCGAAAACTGCAGAACGGAAATCATTACGCTTCCCCACCGCCTTCACCATTCTATTTGGGCTGATCATCCTCGTCGCGGCGCTGACCTGGATCATTCCCGCGGGTCAGTATCAACGCATTCACAACGCTGCGCTCGATCGCGACGTTCCGGTTGCCGGCACCTACCAGGTTACCGAACCCAATCCGCAGGGCATCTTTGACATCATCATGGCGCCGATCGGCGGCCTTTATGATCCGGCCACCAATCAGGCCAACGCCATCGATGTGGCTTTGTTCGTGCTGGTGATCGGTGGCTTTATCGGCGTAGTTGCGGCGAGCGGCGCCATAGATGCCGGCATCGCCAGTTCGATGAGGGCGCTCAAGGGTCGCGAGAAATGGATGATCCCGGTGCTGATGGCGGTTTTTGCCTTCGGCGGCACCACCTACGGCATGGCCGAGGAGACACTTGCTTTTTATGTGCTGCTTCTGCCGATCATGATCGCGGCCGGCTATGACGCTATCACGGCCGTGGCCATCATCCTGCTCGGCGCCGGCGTCGGCGTGCTCGGTTCCACGGTTAATGCGTTTGCCACTGTCATCGCTTCCGATGCCGCAGGCGTCCCATTCACCCAAGGTATTGTGCTGCGCTTCGTCATCCTCGGCCTGACGTGGCTCGCCTGCGTGATCTACGTGATGCGCTATGCCGAGCGGGTTCGCGCCGATCCGAGGCAATCGCTTGTATACGACCGCAAGGAAGACAACGAGGCGCATTTCCTTTCGGCGCACCAGGATATCGCGCGGGAATTCACCACCCTGCACAAGATCGTGCTTGCCATCTTCGGTCTCACCTTCGTCATCATGATCTGGGGCGTCTTGAAGGGCGGCTGGTGGATGGGTGAGATGAGTGGCCTGTTCCTCGCCTCAGCCATCCTGGTGGGCGTGATCTCCCGGCCTGGAGAGGAAAAGTTCGTAGACGCGTTCCTGAACGGTGCGCGCGACCTGCTCGGCGTGGCGCTGATCATTGGCCTTGCCCGCGGCATCGTCGTGGTTATGGACGCCGGCAAGATTACTGACACGATCCTGCATTGGGCCGAGGTATCGGTTTCCGGTCTGTCGGAGGTGGTGTTCATCAACGTCATCTACTGGATCGAGGTGCTGCTCTCGTTCTTCGTGCCGTCCTCGTCGGGTCTGGCTGTCCTATCGATGCCTATCATGGCGCCCGTCGCGGACTTTGCCGGCGTCGGGCGCGAACACGTCGTCACCGCCTACCAGTCGGCCAATGGTCTGGTGAACCTCATCAATCCCACGTTTGCGGTGGTCATGGGGGCACTCGCAATCGGGCGAGTGCCCTATGAGCGCTGGCTGCGCTTCGTGTGGCCACTGCTTGTCATTCTTACCGTCATCATCATGGCGAGCCTCAGCGTCGCCACCATGATTGTCTGAAGGAGCAGATCATGTCGATTACCTATGGTGTCCACTCGGAAGTGGGCAAGCTCAGGCGCGCGCTCGTTGACCGTCCCGGAGCTGCACTTGCCCGCCTGACCCCATCGAATTGTCACGAACTGCTGTTCGACGACGTTATCTGGGTCAAGCAGGCGCGCGTCGAGCACATGACCTTCGTCGACGCCATCCGCTATCGCGGCGCCGAGGTGGTTTTCCTGCGCGAAACCCTCGCCGAGACGATGCAGGATATGGAAGCGCGCCGCTGGCTGCTTGAGCGACGCATCAACGAGAACACAGTCGGGGTCGGACTTGCCGACGACCTGAAGGCCATGCTGATGGAGGTGGATACCGACGCGCTGTCGCTCATCCTCATGGGCGGCATGAGCAAAGCGGAACTGACCATCGAACCGAAAGGTGTGCTGGTGCCTGCATTGCGGCCGGAGGATTTTATCCTGCCCCCGCTGCCGAACCATCTTTTCACCCGCGACACTACATGCTGGATCTACGGCGGGGTGACGCTCAACCCCATGCGATGGAATGCGCGCAAGCTGGAAACGGTCAATATTACGGCCATCTATCGCTTCCATCCTGATTTTCGCGATGCTGATTTTTCTGTGTGGTGGGGCGATCCTGACAATGATTACGGGCTGGCGACCCTGGAAGGCGGTGATGTCATGCCGCTTGGCAACGGCGTGGTGCTCGTCGGTATGGGTGAACGCACGACGCCTCAGGCCGTTGGCCAGCTTGCCCGTGCGCTGTTTGCACAAGGGGCTGCTGAGCACGTCATCGCCTGCAAGCTGCCGGTTGAACGGGCATCGATGCACCTGGATACGGTCTTTACCTTCTGCGACCGTGATCTCGTCACGCTGTTTTCGGAGGTCGTGGACCGCATCACGGCCTATTCGTTGCGGCCTGGTGAACAGGACTGGCAAATCGACGTACGCGAAGAGACCAGGCATCTCACCGAAGTGGTTGCCGAGGCCATGGGATTGCCCAAACTGCGCGTTGTTCCCACGGGTGGTGATGCCTATGTCGCCGAACGCGAGCAATGGGACGACGGCAACAACGTTGTGGCGATCGAGCCCGGCGTGGTCGTCGGCTACGACCGCAACACCTACACCAACACGCAACTGCGGAAGGCGGGCGTAGAAGTCATCACCGTGCCGGGCGCCGAATTGGGGCGCGGACGCGGTGGCGGCCACTGCATGACCTGTCCACTGGTCCGGGATCCGGTGTGAGGGAGATGACGCCATGGCTATCAATCTCAAGGGTCGCAGCGTTCTTAAGCTGTTGGATTTCTCGCCGGACGACATCCGCTTTTTGCTCAGGCTTTCGGCTTCGCTCAAGCAGGCCAAATATGGTGGCTACGAGGAGCCGCGGCTGAAGGGCAAGAACATTGCGCTGATCTTCGAGAAAGATTCCACGCGCACTCGCACCGGCTTCGAAGTGGCGGCTTATGACCAGGGCGCGCATGTCACCTATCTCGGGCCGACCGGCACCCAGATCGGCAAGAAAGAATCGATGAAGGACACTGCCCGCGTTCTTGGCCGGCTCTATGACGGCATCGAATATCGCGGGTTCGGCCAGGAACAGGCCGAGACGCTGGCAAAATGGGCAGGGGTGCCGGTCTATAACGGCCTGACCGACGAGTTCCATCCGACCCAAATTCTCGCCGACTTCCTGACCATGCGGGAATACACCCGCAAGCATCTGTCGCAGATGGCCTTCTGCTTCCTGGGTGACGCCGGCAACAATATGGGTAACTCGCTACTGACAGGTGCTGCCCTGATCGGCATGGACGTGCGGCTTGGTGCACCTAAAGCGTGTTGGCCGCATCCTGCGCTCGTGGAGGAAAGCCGAAGAATCGCTGACAAGACAGGCGCCACCATCACATTGACAGAAGACCCACTGGAGGCCGCGCGAGGCTGCGATTTCGTCTATACTGACGTGTGGGTTTCGATGGGCGAGCCGGATTCTGTGTGGCAGGAACGCATCAAACTTCTGACGCCTTATCGCGTCACCTCCGAAATCATGCTTGGCACCGGCAATCC
>NZ_MEES01000062.1:0-8959 GCF_001724535.1 Paracoccus sp. SCN 68-21
CCACAAGGGTCAGACGTCGCGCACCACCCCGTCACTGACCCTGGCCGGGGCCGGTGACGGGGCCAGTTTAGCAGAACGCAGATACAGAAGGGTCAGGATGGGCATTGATGATCCTCAGGCAAAGATGAACTTGCGCGCCAGCGCGTCGGGGATGGCCCCCAGGCAGTCGCGGCAGGCCGTGTCGGTGACGATCCGGTCGACCGCCTCCAGCGGCGCGATGACGGCCAGCGCGCTGCGCGTGAACTTGGAATGGTCGGCCACGACGATCACCTCCTGCGCGATCTCGATCATGGCGCGCTGCGCCTCGGCCAGGGCGGGGTCCGATATGGCGATCTGCCCGCGCCCCAGATCCATGGCCGAGACCGACAGGAACAGCCTGTCCACGTTGAACCGCCGGATGGTCGCTGCGGCCAGCGGGCCGGACAGGCTGCGGTTCATGTCATGATATTCGCCGCCGGTGACATACAGCCGTTCGACCCCTGCGCCTGCCAGGCAGGCCGCGATGTCGGTGCCGTTGGTCACGAAGGTCAGCCCGGTGCGGCGCGCCAGCTGGCTGGCCACCTGCAGCACCGTGGTGCCCGCATCCAGGAAGACCGCATCGCCATCGGCCACCAGATCGGCCGCGGCCTTGCCGATGCGGGCCTTGTCCGCGGCATGGCGCGTCAGCCGCTCGCTGTTGGGAAAGTCGCGGGTGATCTGCGCCAGCGGCATCGCGCCGCCATGGGTGCGCCGGATCAGGCCGCGCGCCTCCAGGTCGATCAGGTCGCGCCGCACCGTCGCCTCCGAGACGCCCAGATAGGCCGAGAGATCCAGCACCGGCGCATAGCTGCAGGCCTCCAGCCGGTCCAGCAGCCGTGATTGCCGGCTGGTGGCAAGCCCTGTTCCCTGTTCCGGCATCTGCGGGCCTCCGCCTTGGTTCGCGATGCAGCCGGGATGCCAGTCGCACGTGACAGCCGTATGACCGGAATCGCGCAGTTGCGTGAAATCGCGCAACGGGCGGACAGGATCGGGTGTCGTTCACCGGATGCAAAGGATCATCAGGGGGCGATGCCCAGGCCGGCACCGCGACGCGGCGAACAGACAAACGGGATGTCCATGGTCCGCCCCTGCGCCGTGCGAGGCGGTATCGACGTCCGCGACCGGCGCAGGGGCGGATAAGGGGCGTTGCTGGGGGGCATCCAGCAGCGCCGGGTGGATGGAACGTTGCTGGCGGCAGGGCTGGGCGGCGGATTACCGATCGATCGGCACAGGCAATCGGGCTGGGCAAGGGGAACTGCGGACGGTGGATCAGGCCTCATCGCCACGACCATGGGGCAGGGGAAAGGCGGTCTGGCGCTGACCGATGCCTGCCAGGTCGGATGACAGGTCGCTCAGCCGGTGGACCAGCAGATGCACGACCGCGCCGTCATGTTGCAGGCGGCCCGTGGCGGCCAGCATGCGGGCCGAGAGGATGATGCGGCGATGTGCGTCAAAGACCCGGGGCCAGACGATCAGGTTGGCGATGCCGGTCTCATCCTCCAGCGTGATGAACATGGTGCCCTTGGCCGAGCCGGGGCGCTGGCGCATCAGCACGATGCCCGCGACGGTGCACCAGCGGCCGTGGCCTTCGGACGACAGATCGGCGCAGGGGCGGATGCGGCGCTGCGCCAGCGCGTCGCGCAGAAAGCTGACCGGATGGTTGCGCAGGGACAGGCCGGTATGGCCGTAATCCTCGACCACCTCGCGGCCGGGGGGCATGGCGCGCAGGGGGACGGCGGGTTCGGCATGCGGGCCGGTCGCTGCTCCCGGCAGGGCCGCGAACAACGGCAGGTCGTCGTCGCGCGAACCGCGCAGCGCCCAGAGCGCCTGCCGCCGCGACAGGCCGAAGGCGGGGCGAAAGGCGTCGGCTTCGGCAAGGCGGATCAGGGCGGATCGGGGGACGGCGCGCAGAGCGGTCATATCCGTCGCGGGCTGTGCTGCCAGGATGGCCTGCGCATGGGCCTCGGCCAGCCCCTTGACCATGCGCAGGCCAAGGCGGACGGCAAAGCGGTCGCCCGCAGGCTCCAGCGTGCAGTCCCAGTCCGAGGCGTTGATGCAGACCGGGCGGACCTCGACCCCATGGTCACGGGCGTCGCGCACGATCTGGGCGGGGGCATAGAACCCCATCGGCTGGCTGTTCAGCAACGCCGCGCAGAACGCATCCGGGTGGTGGCATTTCAGCCAGGCCGAGGCATAGGCGATCAACGCAAAGCTGGCCGCGTGGCTTTCGGGAAAGCCGTAGCTGCCGAACCCCTCCAGCTGGCGAAAGGTGCGTTCGGCAAAGTCGCGCGGATAGCCGCGGGCGACCATGCCCTCGATCAGCTTGTCGCGGAACCCGGACACCCCGCCGGTCATCTTGAACGTCGCCATGGACTTGCGCAGCATGTCGGCCTCTCCTGGGGTAAAGCCCGCGCATTCGATGGCCACCCGCATGGCCTGTTCCTGAAACAGCGGCACGCCAAGGGTCTTGCCCAGCACCTTCTTCAGTTCGGGCGTCGGGTAGACGACAGGCTCGTGCCCCGCCCGCCTCCGCAGATAGGGGTGGACCATGTCGCCCTGGATCGGGCCGGGGCGGACGATGGCGACCTGGATGACCAGATCGTACAGCCTGCGCGGCCTCAGGCGCGGCAGCATCGACATCTGCGCCCGGCTTTCGATCTGGAAGGTGCCCACGGTGTCGGCGCGGCAGATCATGTCATAGGTCCGGCGATCGTCCCGGGGGATGCTGGCCAGATCGTGGCGCAGCCCCTTGTGCCGCGCGACCAGGTCCAGACCGCGCCGCATGCAGGTCAGCATGCCAAGCGCCAGCACATCGACCTTCATGAAGCGCAGCGCGTCGATGTCGTCCTTGTCCCATTCGATGATCTGGCGGTCGGCCATGGCGGCGGGTTCGATGGGGACCAGATCGTCCAGCCGGTCATGGGTCAGAACAAAGCCGCCCGGATGCTGGGACAGGTGCCGGGGCGCGCCGCGCAGCTGCCCCGCCAGGTCCAGCAGCAGCCGCAGCCAGCGGTCGTCGGGGTTCAGGCCCAGCTCTCGGATCTGGTCGGGGGTGATGCCCTCCTCGCCCCAGGACCAGACCTGACCGGAAATGGCGCGGATCATGTCCTCGGGCAGGCCCAGGGCCTTGCCCACATCGCGCAGCGCGCCCTTGGAGCGATAGCGGATCACCACGGCGGTCAGCGCAGCGCGGCTGCGGCCATAGGTGCGATAGACCCACTGGATCACCTCCTCGCGGCGCTCATTCTCGAAATCGACGTCGATGTCGGGCGGTTCGCGGCGTTCGGCGCTGATGAAGCGCTCGAACAGAAGGTTGCCCTCCCTGGGGTCGATGGAGGTGATGCCCAGCACATAGCAGACGGCGGAATTGGCCGCCGATCCGCGCCCCTGGCACAGGATGCCGCGCCCGCGGGCAAAGCGCACGATGCTGTTCACCGTCAGGAAATAGGGCGCGTATTCCAGCTGCGCGATCAGGCGCAGTTCGTGCTGCAGCTGGGCGCGGACATTCGGGGGCAGGCCGTCCGGATAGCGCGTGGCCGCGCCCGCCCAGGTCAGCGCCTCCAGCGTCTCTTGCGGCGTCAGGGAGGGGTCGTCGCGCTCCTCGGGGTATTGATAGCGCAGATCGTCCAGCGAAAATCGGCAACGGTCCGCGATGGTCGCGGTCCGGGCCAGCGCGTCGGAATGGCGCGGAAACAGGCGCGCCATCTCGGACGGGGCCTTGAGATAGCGGTCGGCATGACGCTCGCGGCGAAAGCCCAGGGCATCGACGGTGGTGGTGTGGCGGATCGCGGTCACCACGTCCTGCAGGATGCGGCGGGAGGGGTCGTGGAACAGCACGTCATTGGTCACCACCGTCGCCACGCCCATCCGGGCCGCCAGGCGCGACAGGTCGTGCAGCCGCAGCGAGTCGTTGGGGCGGCGGCGCAGGGTCAGCGCCACATGCGCCCGGTCGCCGAAGCGGTCGCGCAACCGGCGCAGGCGCAGCGCGCAGATGTCGTCGGCCGTGTCCGGGATCAGGATGGCCAGCAGGCCGTCGGCATGGGCGTCCAGATCGGGCCAGTCCAGATGGCACGCGCCCTTGCCCGCCCGCGCCTTGCCGATGGACAAAAGCCTGCACAGACGCGCATACCCCGCCCGGTCCGTCGGATAGACCAGCACCGACATCCCGCAGCGCAGGTCCAGCCTGCAGCCGACGATCAGCCTGACGCCCGTCTGTCTCGCGGCCTCATGCGCGCGGACGATGCCCGCCAGGCTGTTCCTGTCGGTCACCGCCATCGCGCGCATGCCCAGAAGGGCCGCGGTCGCGAACAGCTCCTCGGCCGAGGAGGCGCCGCGCAGGAACGAGAATTGCGACGTGACCTGCAGTTCGACGTAGCTCATCCAAAGATCCCGTGCATGAACCAGCGATGCGAGCCGGTGGACCGGTCCTCTCCGTCGCCGGCGCGAAAGATCCAGAACCGCTGGCCGGCCTCGTTCTCGATGCGAAAGTAGTCGCGAACGGCGCGGGCCTCGGCGTCGCGTTTCCACCATTCGCCAAAGATGCGCTCCGGCCCGTCGGCGCGGGCGACGGCGTGGCGCGTGCCGCGCCAGGCGATCCATTTCGGCGGATGGTCGGGCAGCAGCGCCATCGTCTCGATCGGCTCGGGGCGGGGCAGCAGGCGTGCGGGGCGCGGCCAGTGCCCGGGCCAGCCCCCGCCCTGATCCGGCGACAGCGCCGCGACCCGCGTGACCGAGCGTTCCGGCACGTCGCTGGCCACCGGGCTTAGCCGATAGACCGCGCGCGCGCCCACACGGTTGGCCAGCAGATCGACCAGACCCGCGATGTCGGGCGGGGCCTGTTCCAGCAGGCTGCTGGCCTGCCGGGGGACCAGCGGTTCGGCCAGGGTGGCCGTCAGGGTCATGATTTCGATGCCGAAGCCCGGATCGATGGTGGGGATCTTGTCGGTCAGCAGGCGGGTCAGCCGCGCGGGGTCGCGCTGGGCCGTGGCCAGGCCCACGCGGACCGTCTGGACCCGGTTGTCCACGCGCCAGCACAGCAGGTCCAGCCGCCGCGCCCCTTGCCCCCGCGCCTCCAGCGCGGCGCAGAGTTCGGTGACCAGCCTGGCGATATAGCGGGCGATGGTCTCGGCCGCCCCGATGGGTTCGGCAAAGCTGCGGCGGACCTCGATCAGCCCCTGGGGGCGCAGGGGGGCGATGGGCTCGGGCGCGTCGCCCAGGGCCTGGTCCAGCCTGCGGCACAGTTCGGCGCCAAAGCGGCGGGTCAGCGGCCCGCGGGGCGTCGCGATCAGATCGCCGATGGTGGCAAAGCCCAGATCCAGCAGCCCCGCCACGGTGGCAGGCGCCAGCCGCATCGCCGCAAGGGGCAGGGGCGCCAGCACCGCGGCGGTCGCGCCGGGCGGGGCGATGCAGGGCGCGTCCCCGCGATGATGGCGCGCCAGGGCATGGGCGGCGCCCCAGGTATCGGCGATGGCAAGACGCGCGGTGATGCCCGTCAGGGTCAGCCGCCCCAGCAGCATCTCCAGCAGGGCCGCCTCGCCGCCATGCAGGTGATCCGCGCCGGTCACGTCGATCACCACCCCGTCGGGCGGATCGACCGCCACGATGGGCGCGATGCGTTGCAGCAGCCACAGGGCCAGCCGCTCCAGCGCGTCCAGATCGGCGCGGGGGTCGGCCGGTTCGATCCGCAGGTCGGGAACCAGCGCCTGCGCCTTGGCGACGGGCATGCCGACATGCAGACCCAGGCCCCGCGCGGCATCGCAGGCGGCGGTAATCACACGGCGATTGCCGACGCGTCCCGCCAGGATCAGCGGCGCATCAGCCGAAGGCGTGTCTGCCCGCCGCTGCAGCCGGTCGATCGGCCACATCGGCAGGCAGACCGAGATGACCCGTGTCATCGCAGCCCTCCAGGATCATCTCGAACGGTTCCCCGGCGCGCGCCCGGACCAGTTCGACCCGCCAGCGCGCCCGCCCCACGCCCGGCACCGGAAGCGGCACCGAGGGCAGCGCCGAGATGCGCCAGCGCGTCATGGCCGCGGTGGGCTGGCCGAAATCCTCCGCCTGCGCCGGATCGCGCCACCGGCGCAGCGCCAGGCCGGTCGTGCCGGAGGTCTTGGCCGCCAGATGTAGCCGCCGCGAGGCCGTCATGGACAGGCGCGCCACCTCTGCCACCACCGCGCCCAAGCCGCCATGGCGCAGCCCTTCCTCCATGCAGGCCAGCAGGCTGATGTCATCGCCCGCCTCGACATAGATCACCCGGTCGGGTGGCAGCCCCGCCTGCTCCAGACCGGGAGCGAACAGATCGCCCTGCGTCACGCACCACAGCACCGGTCCCGGCAGGCGCGCGGCGATCCCGGCCGCAAAGCAGGCCGCCACCGCGCCATCGCCGGCGCCCTCGGGCCCGCCCGACACCTCGTGCAGGCAGCCCAGGGCCAGCCCCCCCTGCGGCAATCGGCGGTCCAGCGCGGGCACACCAAAGGCCAGCGTCTTGCGCGCATGCCCCTCCGCGCCCTCCAGATGGGCGATCCGGTCGCGCAGCGCGGCAAGGGTGAGGCGGGCATCGGACATGAGGGGGCGGCGATCCTTGGCCTGGGGTGCGAGGCTTATGTTTCTGTTTTGTTCTCATTTGGGCGCTGAGTCAACCGCAGGCTAGGGGCGGTCGTCGCCCCCGCCTGAGCGGCATCCGCCATCGGCCGGGGGTGGCGCGCCCCTTGCCGTCCACGCCGCGATAAGCGCGCGGCATTCCGACATCGGATGGCGGATGCGCAGTGACAGATGTTCCCGACAGCGTTCGAAATGGACGACGCGGCAGGTGTCGGCCATGACCTTTATGAAGGTCGCCACGTCCGCTGGATGACCCGCAGCTGTCACGGTCGGACATTGCCCCGTCGGGGATAGAGTGCCGGCAGATCGGCCTTGGTTATCGCGGCGGTCGGTAACAAGGGTCACCGTGTTGGAGGAGAAGGCCCCGGCCAAAACCAGCCGCCGCAATCCGACCACTGGCGCGATCTGATGGTCCAAGGCGTGGATCCCGGCCGACGGTTGCAGCAAAAGGTCCTCGTGCCCAAGCCAGATCCAGCGATTCCAGTGGATCGTTGTCCCACATCAGGCGCGGCTTTCTGAGTAACGTCCATCCGGTGCCGGGCCGTTCACAGGCCGGGTCCAGGCCATGCCCCGCCTCGGCGGCATCGCACGGTCCTGCATCGCCGACAGCAGCGATCAGTCCTGCGCACGGCCGGTTTCGGCGATGACGTCAGGGCGGGTCTGCTAGACCAGCTCCTGAAGGTCCTGGATGATCGGCCATCCCACCCATGCTTGATTGCGGGAATAGCGTGCCGCGATGGACCGGTGCTTGAAGCCATCGGCAGAGCGTTTGGCGGACCGTTCGAGGTCAATTTCGCACAGTCTTTCGGCCAATTCGGTCTTGAAACCTATTATGGGGTGCCGCTTTGTTGCAAAAGGCCCGGCCAGGTTGCGGATCCGGATCCGGGTCCGGTGATCGTGGTGCAGGATGTGGAACGTGATGCTGTCCGGCGGGTCCGCCTTCGCGTCCGCAGGCGACCGAACCCGAAGGCCAGCGCAGGATTGGAACCCGGCTTGATGTCGGTGCCCCGGGGCGCTCGCACATCAGGTCATGGATGACGCTCCGGGACGGCCCGCACCGGATACCGACGGGTCCGTCGGGGCGATGCTGATCGACCAAACCGGGCCTGACGTCGCCCGGAAGGGGAACGCGGCCCTCTGGGTCGGCCTGCTGTCTGCGGCGCATCGCCGAAGCATGGATTGCCTCCAAGGCTGGAAACCTTCAACTGGATCATGCCGCGGCCGTTCGAGGCCGCAATGTGCCCCGGAAAGGCGTCGGGGTCGGGGCACATGCCCCAGGATAGTGCCCTGCGTGGACAGCCCTGTTCCGCGCGTGAGACGCGCTTGAGTGTGCGGGCGGGCGCACCCTCATGGGCTGGATCGACGTCATGACCATGCCTTGCCGCACCCGATCTGGACCAGGCCCGATTGGCCTTTGTGGCGTTCGATCAGGTCCAGAGCGCCGGGATGGGGGCCTGTTCACTCTGATGCCGCGCGTCATGTGCCATCCGCTCTGGCTGCTCCCGGGCGTTGCGGATCAGCCCGGTCTGCGGATCCTGAGGCAGGTGGATGTCGCCGTCGGGCAGGCGTGCGGGGTCTTGGATGTGTCACGGGGGCGGTTCCGGAGCAATGGTATCGCCGCTTGGAGTCGTGATAGCCACGCGGCCAGTTGGGCCTGGTCGCGCCGCGTTTCCATCGCAGCCCGGAACCCGCGGTGATGATAGAGGGACAGATGCCTCTGACCGGCCGGGCTTTCCAGAGGAGCGGATTTCCGGGGCGTGTCATCGCCCTCGACATGATCCGAAGCCTGTTCGCACGCGACGAACCCGGCATTGATCTGGCGACCGTCGCCTAAGGGCACTTTCTTGAGCCGCGTCACGCGCACCCCGCGGGCCAGACCACGGTGCCAAGGGCTGTGGCGGTGCGACGGTGCAGTTCATCCTGTTCCGGTTTCAGGCGAAAGGTGAGGCCCGGGAGGGATCGCAGGTCATGGGCGAAATGTTTCCTGATGGTGTGGCCCCTGTCGCTGCGGAAGATCACAAAGTCGTATATTCCATGGGCGCTTCAGCTCCGCTGGATGTGCCAGGGATTCGGGTCGCGTCCGATCCCGGGCTCAAGGCGCCGAGCGATTTGTCGCTGGTGCGCGTTCCCGTCCATCCTGTCCAATCGCGGATGATGGTCTGGAACAGTAGGGTCTGCATTCGACGAACCCGCGCGGGAAAATTCCGTCCTGGCGTGATCCTGTCCGGGCCTTCTGTCGTCGTTAGAGCGCGTTGCGTCTAATCGGTTTCATATCCGGCAGCTTTGAAGAAATTGTAGCATTCCTCATCGGTAAAGAGGTCACAGACCTGCCCGACGGCTT
>NZ_MEES01000063.1:0-8863 GCF_001724535.1 Paracoccus sp. SCN 68-21
AGGGAAAGGTGAGAGAACCGAACCTTCATTCTATGATCCTTTCATGGCTCAACCCATTGTTGAGCACAGAAAGTCGCATTTCAGGATAGCGCGTGCCCCTTCTGCCAAGCTTTTATCGATAATCCGCATTATGTAACACTTTATCGCTTCTTTTGGTGTGAATTCACTGAACCACCCTATCTTTCACAATCGCTCAAAAAAAGGGCATTGCCGACAAGACCGCTCCAACGGCAAACCATTTCGTTGAATTGGTTCGATTGTTTGCCTCTGCGTAAGGCATGAGGACTGGCACGAACGCGCTGGACCATCGCTCTTTTGGTAGGTTGGGACCCGGAAGTTCAGTGGCGGGCTTGCATGATGACGGAAATGTGGCAGCATGAACCAATAGTCACCAATGGTTCGCACATGGAAGCCGATACCGATCAGGGCCACACGACCTCGACCTACGCGCTGGCGCGGCTGCGGGCTTATATCGATGACGCGACCCGTCAGTCCGGCGACCGCATGCCGACCGAGCGGCAGCTGTCGGAGCAGCTGGGCATGGGGCGGCGCGCGATCCGTCGCGCGCTGGAGGTGCTGGAGGCCGAGGGGCGCATCACCCGCAGACAGGGCGCCGGCACCTTCATCGGCGGGGCGGCCCCAGCCCCTGCGGGCGCAAGCATCGTCGATACGACCAACTTCTTCGAGATCATGGAGGTCCGCCTGCGCCTGGAGCCGCAGCTGGCCGCACTGGCCGCCCTGCGGGCGAAGCCCGAGCACATCACCCGCCTCTATGAGCTGTCGGACCGCATCGCCCAGTGCCTGGACGCCGACGAGGGCGAATTGTGGGACGGCACGCTCCACCGCCAGATCGCCGAGGCTGCGGGCAATGCGCTGTTCCTGTCGCTGTTCGACATCGTGAATCGCGTGCGCCAGGACGCCGCCTGGCAGGCGGTGCGCGAACGGGCGCGCGGCGGGCTGGCGGGGCATGCCCTGCCGGTGGCCCAGCACCGCGCCATCATCGACGCAATCGCCGCCCGCGACCCGCAGGCGGCGGCCGAGCAGATGCGCGTGCATCTGTTCATGCTGCAGGAAAAGCTGATCCGCCTTGGATCGGCGGACCTGTCTCCTACCCAGACCGGAAGGCCGGATCAACCGGCCCATGCCTGACCCCCATCAACAGGAATCCCCCATGACCCGACATCTTTTGTCCGCCACCGCCCTGATCGCGCTGATGAGCGCCCTGCCCGCCGGCGCCCAGACCCTGCGCATCGGTCTCAGCGACGATGCCGACATCCTGGACCCCGACCAGTCGCGCACCTTCGTCGGCCGCATCGTCTATGCGGGCCTGTGCGACAAGCTGGTCGATCTGGACGCCCAAGCCAACATCATCCCGATGCTGGCGACCGACTGGTCCTGGTCCGACGACGGCATGGCGCTGGTCATGGACCTGCGCGAGGGGGTGGTGTTCCATGACGGCACGCCCTTTGACGCCGATGCGGTGGTGGCCAACATCACCCGCTCGATGACACTGCCAGAATCGCGGCGCAAATCGGAACTGTCCTCGGTCGCGGGGATCGAGGCGACGGGGCCGATGCAGGTGACCTTCACCCTGACCGCGCCCGACGCCTCGTTGATCGCGCAGCTGTCGGACAGGGCGGGGATGATGGTCTCTCCAACCGCGGCCGAGGCGGCGGGCGCCGAGTTCGGCCAGAACCCCGTCTGTTCGGGGCCTTTCAAGTTCGTCGAACGCATCCAGCAGGACCGCATCGTGCTTGAGAAATTCGCCGACTATTACGACGCCGACCGCATCGCGATCGAGCGCGTCACCTATCGCCCGATCCCCGACACCACCGTGCGCCTGGCCAACCTGCGCTCGGGGGAACTGGACATCGTCGAACGCATCGCCGCCTCCGACGTGGGGTCGGTCTCTCAGGACGCTGCCCTGCAGATGCAGGAGGCCGTGGGCCTGGGCTACATGGCGATCTATGCCAATATCGGCAATGGCGACCGCGCCCTGACGCCGATGGGAGAGGACGCCCGCGTCCGCCAGGCCTTCTCGCTGGCCATCGACCGGGAGGCGCTGAACCAGGTCGTGTTCGAAGGCACCGCTGTGCCCGGCAACCAGCCCTTCCCGCCCTCCTCGCCCTGGTTCAACCAGGATCTGCCGGTCCCCGCCCGCGACGTCGAGGCCGCCCGCGCCCTGCTGGCCGAGGCCGGGATCGACCGCATGCCGGTCGAGATCCAGCACGCCAACAACCCCGTCATCACCCAGATGATGCAGGTCATCCAGGCCATGGTGGCCGAGGCAGGCTTCGACGTGACCCTGCGCGCGACCGAATTCGCGACGCTGCTGTCCGAACAGACGGCGGGCAATTTCCAGCTGTCGCGGTCGGACTGGTCGGGGCGCCCCGACCCCGACGGCAACCTGCACCAGTTCGTCACCTGCGAGGGCGGCATCAACGATCCGCGCTATTGCAACCCCGAGGTCGACCGCCTGCTGAACGAGGCCCGCGCCGCCAATGACCGCAAGGTCCGCAAGGACCTGTATGACCAAGCGGGCGTCATCCTGAATCAGGACCTGCCGGTGATCTATCTGGGCCACCAGACCTACATCTTTGCGCTGGATCAGGGCGTGCAGGGCTTTGAGGCCTTCCCCGACGGGATGATCCGCCTGCAGGACGTGACCCTCTCCCAGTGACCCGGACATAACTGCGGCCGGGGGCGCCATACCCCCGGCCCGGCGAAAGGAACACCATGCTGATCTACATAGCCAAGCGCCTGCTGGTGGCGTTGCCGACATTGCTGATCGTGTCGATGCTGGTCTTCGGGTTGCAGATGCTGCTGCCGGGCGATCCGGTCCTGGCCATGGCCGGAGAGGACCGCGACCCCGAGACCCTGGCCCGCATCCGCGCGCAGCTGAACCTGGATGACCCCGTACCGGTGCAATATCTGCGCTGGCTGGGCGGCGTCGTGCAGGGCGATTTCGGGACGTCGCTGCGCACCGGGCAGCCAGTGTCGGAACTGATCCTGCAAAAGCTGCCGGTGACGATCCAGCTTGCGGTGATGGCGATGATCTTTGCCGCCCTGATCGGGATTCCCGCGGGCATCATCGCGGCGGTCCGCAAGGGCGGCGTGCTGGACTGGACCGCCAACATCGTGGCGCTGTCGGGCCTGTCGATCCCGAATTTCTGGCTGGGGATCATGCTGATCCTGCTGGTCTCGGTCAATCTGGGCTGGCTGCCGGCCTCGGGCTATGAATCGATCTTCGTCGATCCGGTGCGGTCGTTGGAGACGATGATCATGCCCGCCTTCGTGCTGGGCACCGGGCTGGCCGCGACGCTGATGCGGCACACGCGGTCGTCGATGCTGGGCGTGTTGTCGGCCGATTATATCCGCACCGCGCGCGCCAAGGGCCTGACCGGCCGCCAGGTCGTGCTCAAGCACAGCTTCAGGAATGCGCTGCTGCCGGTGATCACGCTGTCCGCACTGCTGTTCGGGGAGCTGCTGGCGGGCGCGGTCCTGACCGAGCAGATCTTTACCATCCCCGGTTTCGGCAAGCTGATCGTCGATGCGGTGTTCAACCGCGACTATGCCGTGGTGCAGGGCGTGGTGCTGTGCACGGCCGTCGGTTTCCTGCTGATGAACCTGATCGCGGACGTCGTCAGCGTCCTTCTGAACCCCCGGATGAGGGCCGCCCTATGACCGCCATCGACATGCCCGCACCCCGCGCCAAAAGCCGCTTCTGGCGCAAGTTCCGGCGCAACCGCGCGGCCCTGGTCGGGGGCGTGATCGTCGCGTTCTTCGTTCTGCTGGCGGTGGCCGCGCCGATCCTGCCCATCGCGGACCCGCTGGCCACCAGCTGGACCGCGATCCGTCTGGCGCCCTCGGCCGAATACTGGCTGGGCTCGGACGAGATCGGGCGCGACATCCTGTCCCGGATGATCTGGGGCGCGCAGGCGTCGCTGATGGCGGGCGTCATCTCGGTCGCCATCGCGGTCGTCACGGGCGTGCCCATCGGGTTGATCGCCGGTTATTTCGGCGGCTGGACCGACACGATCATCTCTCGCTTCACCGACGCGCTGCTGGCGATGCCGTTCCTGATCATGGCGATCGCGCTGGCCGCGTTCCTGGGGCCCAGCCTGACCAACGCGATGATCGCCATCGGCCTGTCGGCCATGCCGATCTTCATTCGCCTGACCCGCGCACAGGTCATGTCCGTCAAGACCGAGGACTATGTCGAGGGTGCCCGCGCCATCGGGCTTGGCCACATGGCGATCATGGGCCGCTATATCCTGCCCAACATCACCCCCCCGATCATCGTGCAGGCCACGCTGACCATCGCCACCGCGATCATCGCCGAGGCGTCGCTGTCCTTTCTGGGCTTGGGCCAGCAGGCCCCCGCGCCCAGCTGGGGGTCGATGCTGAACGTGGCCAAGAACTTCCTGACGCAGGCGCCCTGGATGGCCTGGTGGCCGGGGGCCGCGATCTTTCTGGTCGTGATCGGCTTCAACCTGATCGGCGACGGGCTGCGCGATGCGCTGGACCCGCGCGAACACTGATTTTCAAGGAGTCGTCATGACCCAATTCACCACCCGCCCCGAGATCACCGGCACGTTCGGTGTCGTGACCTCGACCCACTGGATCGCGACCGCCGTGGGGATGAGCATTCTGGAAAAGGGCGGCAACGCGTTTGACGCCGCCGTGGCGACCGGGTTCGTGCTGCAGATCGTCGAGCCGCATCTGAACGGCCCGGCGGGCGACCTGCCCGCGATCATCCATTCCGCGAAGACCGGCAAGACCCAGGTGATCTGCGCCCAGGGGCCCGCCCCCGCCAGCGCCACGATTGACCATTACCGGGCCGAGGGGATCGACCTGATCCCCGGCAACGGGCTGTTGGCGACGGTCATTCCCGGCGCCTTCGACGGCTGGATGCTGATGCTGCAGGACCACGGCACGATGACAGTCGCCGAGGTTCTGGCCCCCGCCATCCACTATGCGCGCCACGGCCATCCGATGCTGCCCCGCGTGGCCGACAGCATCGCCGGTCTGGCCGATTTCTTTGCCGCCGAGTGGCCCACGTCGCATGCGACTTGGCTGCCGGGCGGGCAGGCCCCGCAGGCGGGCGCACTGTTCAAAAACATCGCACTGGCAGACACTTACAGCCGGATCGTCGAGGCATCCGAGGACGCACCCACGCGCGAGGCGGGCGTGCAGGCCGCCCGCGACGCCTTCTATCGCGGCTTTGTGGCCGAGGCGATCGACCGGTTCTGCCGCACGACCGAGGTGATGGACGGCAGCGGCGCCAAGCATCGCGGCGTGCTGACCGCCGACGACATGGCGGGCTACAGCGCCACCACCGAGGAGCCGACCTGGGCCGATTATCACGGCTGGTCCATCGCCAAGACCGGGCCCTGGGGCCAGGGGCCGGTGCTGCTGCAGGGGCTGAAGATCCTGGAGGGCATCGACATCGCCGCGATGGACCCGAACGGACCCGACTTCGTCCATACCGTCATCGAGACGATGAAGCTGTCCTATGCCGACCGCGAGGTCTACTACGGCGACCCGGCCATGCACGATGTGCCGATGGAGGCGCTGCTGTCGGGTGCCTATGCCGCGGAACGCCGCGCGCTGATCGGCGACACCGCCTCGCTGGACCTGCGCCCCGGCGCCGTGCCGGGGTTCGAGGATCAGCGCGCCCGGACCCTGTCGCTGCTGGATGGCCTGGGCAAGGGCGCGGTGTACGAGCCGACCATGGCGCATCTGTCGGAAAAGCGCGGCGATACCGTGCATATCGACGTGATCGACCGGTGGGGGAACATGGTCTCGACCACCCCGTCGGGTGGCTGGCTGCAATCGTCGCCGATCATCCCCGATCTGGGCTTCTGCCTGAACAGCCGGGCGCAGATGTTCTGGTTGCAGCCCGGCCTGCCGACCTCGCTGGCGCCGGGGCGGCGGCCGCGAACCACGCTGACGCCGTCGCTGGCGCTGCGGGACGGGGTGCCGCACCTGTCCTTCGGCACGCCCGGCGGCGATCAGCAGGACCAGTGGCAGCTGGTGTTCTTTCTGCGGCACGTGCATTTCGAGCCGAACCTGCAGGCCGCCATCGACGCGCCGCTGTTCCATTCGACGCATTTCCCGGCCTCGTTCCACCCCCGCACGGCGGCACCGGGCGGCATGCTGATCGAGGATCGCGTGGGCCAGGCCACCATCGACGAATTGCGCCGTCGCGGCCATGACGTGACCGTCACCGGGCCGTGGGATATCGGCCGCCTGACCGCGGCCAGCTGCGATGCGCAGGGCCTGCTGCGCGCGGCCGCGACTCCGCGCCTGATGCAAGCCTATGCGGCGGGGCGGTGACATGACCCAACCCATCCTTTCGCTGCGAAACCTGACCGCCGCCTTTCCGACCGAGGACGGCCTGAAGGAGGTCGTACGCAACATCAGCTTTGACGTGGCCCCCGGAGAGACCGTGGCCATCGTCGGCGAAAGCGGCTCTGGCAAAAGCGTCACCTCGCTGGCGATCATGGGCCTGCTGGACAAGCGGGCGCGGGTCAGCGGCCAGGTGCTGCTGGACGGGCGCGACCTGCTGGGCCTGCCCGAGAAGCAGATGCGCCAGGTGCGCGGCAACGACATCGCGATGATCTTCCAAGAGCCGATGTCGTCGCTGAACCCGGTCTTTCCGGTGGGCGACCAGATCGCCGAACTGCTGATCCGCCACGGCCAGGTGCCCCGCGATCAGGTCGCGGCCGAGGTTCTGCGCCTGATGGACCGCGTCCGCATCCCGAATGCGCATGCGCGCATCAAGGACTATCCGCACCAGTTCTCAGGAGGGATGCGCCAGCGGGTGATGATCGCGATGGCCCTGGCCGCGCGCCCGCGGCTGCTGATCGCGGATGAGCCGACGACCGCGCTGGACGTGACCATCCAGGGCCAGATCCTGGACCTGATCAAGGAGATCCAAGAGGAGCAGGGCATGGCCGTCCTGTTCATCACCCATGACATGGGCGTGGTGGCCGAAATTGCTGACCGCACCCTGGTGATGTTCCGCGGCGATCACATCGAGACAGGCGCCACAGCCGATCTGTTCACCGGCGCGACCCAGCCCTATACCCGCGCGCTGCTGGCGGCGGTGCCGCGCCTTGGGCAGATGGCGGGCCAGGACTGGCCGCTGCGGTTCCCCAAGGTCGACATGGACAGCGGCACGATCACCGCGCAGCCCGCAGTCGTGGACACCGTGGACCGCAGCGCGACGCCGGTGCTGTCGGTCCGGAACCTGGTCACCCGATTTGCCGCAGGGTCCGACCTGCTGGGCCGCCCCACCGGCAAGGTCCATGCGGTCGAGGACCTGACCTTCGATCTGTGGCAGGGAGAGACCCTGTCGCTGGTGGGCGAATCCGGTTGCGGCAAGTCGACCACGGGGCGGTCGATCCTGCGGCTGGTTCAGCCGGAGTCGGGGCAGGTCACGCTGGACGGGTTCGACGTGCTGGGCGCGGGTCCGGGCGATCTGCGGCGGATGCGGCGGTCGGGCCAGATGATCTTTCAGGACCCGTTCTCCAGCCTGAACCCGCGCATGACGGTGGGGCAGACCGTGGCCGAGCCGATCCTGACGCACAAGCTGGTCCCCCGCGCGCAGGCCCGAGAACGCGCCGCCGAACTGCTGGCACAGGTGGGTCTGGACGGGTCGATGCTGGACCGCTATCCGCATGAATTCAGCGGCGGCCAGCGCCAGCGCGTGGCGATCGCCCGCGTTCTGGGCCTGAACCCTAAGGTGATCGTGGCCGATGAAAGCGTGTCCGCGCTGGACGTGTCGATCAAGGCGCAGGTCTGCAACCTGCTGATGGACCTGCAGGAGCGGCTCAAAATCGCCTATCTGTTCATCAGCCACGACATGGCGGTGGTCGAACGCGTCAGCCACCGCGTCGCGGTGATGTATCTGGGCGAGATCGTTGAGATCGGCCCGCGCGAGGCGATCTTTGCCGACCCGCAGCATCCCTACACGAAAAAGCTGATCGCCGCCGTGCCCATCCCCGACCCGGCCCGCCGCGGCCTGCGCCGCGCCATGCAGGTCGACGAGCTGAAAAGCCCCGTCCGCCCGATCGGCTTTCAGCCGCCGAAACGCGACTGGCGGCAGGTGTCGGCCTGCCCCTGCCAGCCCGTCTCGCGCATGTATCGCGCGCGACGGTGCTGCGGGCCCAGATGCACCACGTCTATGGCCAGGACCGTCAGGCGCAGCACCGCAAAGCAGGCCGCGTCGGGGCGTTTCGCATAGGCCAGCGCATCATCAATGGGCGTGCCGGGCGCGGGATGCGAACCATAGCTTTGCCGCGACGGGTCGGGTACGCGCGCCCAGACCGCCGCGACCGCCTCGCCCGTCAGGATGTCGGCGCGCGCCTCGATCCGCGTCTGCAGATGCGCGCCCGCGTCCCAGACATGCAGCGCCGCCAAGGGGTTGGCGCGCAGGTCGGCCACCTTTCCCGACTTCAGATCGGTATGCACCTCCAGCACCCCCGCCCCGCGGTCGGCCCCGCGAAGGACGACCGTGCGCGCCTGCGGCATCCCCTGCGGCGTCACCGTGGCCAGCGTCGGATGCCGCGCCGGCGCGTGCCGGTCGCCCACGCCCCGCACCAGCCGCGCCCAGATCTGGTCCAGCAGAGTGTCGGGTTGCGCGGCCCAGGGATGGGGGTCGGGGTAAGTTGTCATGGCGGCATGATCGCGACATCGGCATTCCGGCGCAAGCGGGGCGCGGTGCTTTGTCGCGTCAACCGAACCTTCATCTTTTGGGGCTAAAGCGTTTCTGCAAAAACCGGAATCATGGGATTCCCAAAGGGGTCTGCTTGTGATTCATCCTCCCAGAAAGGATGAATCATGTCAGCACCTTTAC
>NZ_MEES01000064.1:0-158402 GCF_001724535.1 Paracoccus sp. SCN 68-21
CCCTTGGTGACATCTGCAGCATGTTCTCACCCGAAGAATGCTGGAACTACTTCCACGCTGCAGGCTATGTGTCAGGTTAAAAGCGAAATGTTCTAAGGCTTGGGGGCTTCAAACCGGGATGGCGGCTTCATGACCTTTGGCATTTCACGTAAACTGACCCTGATGATCGGGGTTGCGGTGACCCTCAGCATCCTTGCGATGTCGCTGCAGCTCTATTCCCTGCACAAGATTCTGTGGAAGGACCGTCAGGACCTGATCGCGACGCAGGTCGAAAGCACGATGAGCATGCTGGCGCATTTCGCGGCCCAGGCCGATGCGGGCGCCATGACCCTGGACGAGGCGCAGACCCGTGCCAAGGAGGCCGCGCGCGCCATCCGCTATGGCGACGGCGACTATGTGTTCATGTACGACCCCCAGGGCATCCGCGTGATGCACCCCGATACCGAGCGAGAGGGCACCAATGCCTGGGAGGCGACCGACGCGAACGGCAAGCTGCATATCCGCGAGATGATCCAGACGGCGCAGGCGGGCGGGGGCTTCACGGACTATCACGTCGCGCGCCTGTCGGGCGGCGATCCGCAGCCCAAGCTGTCCTATTCGGCCTTGTTCCAACCCTGGGACTGGACCGTGGGCGCGGGGCTTTATGTCGACGACCTCAATGCCGATTTCATGGCCGAGCTGCAACGCAGCGGGATCTGGTCGGCGCTGCTGCTGGCCGCGCTGATCGCCTGCGCGGTGCCGCTGTCGCGCAGCATCAGCCGTCCCATCAAGACGCTGACCGCGATGATGGGACGCCTGGCGCAGGGCCAGACCGACCTGCCCGCCCCCGGCGCCACCCGCCGCGACGAGATCGGTGCCATGGCCCGCGCCGTCGAGACCTTTCGCGCCGCCACCATCGACCGCGACCGCCTGAGCGCCGAGGCCGAGGCCGTGAACGCCCGCCAGGCCGCCATGGTCGAGGAGACCAGCCGCCGCGCGACGCAACTGCAACAGTTCGTGGCCGCGATCAGCACGGGGTTCGATACGCTCAGCCGCGGCGATCTGACGGTGCGCATCACCCAGGATGTCGCCCCCGAATTCGAGGCGATCAAGCGGCAGTTCAACGACTCGCTCGGCCAGTTGGACGAGGCTCTGGGCACGGTGGTCGAGGGGGTGGGCATCATCCGCGCCGGCCTGGCCGAGATCAGTGCCGCCGCGCATGATCTGGCCCATCGCACCGAACAGCAGGCCGCCAACCTTGAGGAAACCGTCGCCGCCCTGACCGAGGTGTCGCGCGGGGTCGACGAATCCGCCGAGGGCGCCTCCAGCGCACAGACCAGCGCCGAGACCGCCCAGCACAACGCCCAAGGCGGCGGAGAGATCGTCCAGAAGGCCGTCTCGGCGGTCGGTGAGATCGAGGAATCGACCCAGAAGATCGGCACCATCGTCACGGTCATCGACGAGATCGCCTTCCAGACCAACCTGCTGGCCCTGAACGCCGGCATCGAGGCCGCCCGCGCCGGAGAGGCCGGTCGCGGCTTTGCGGTCGTGGCGCACGAGGTCCGCGCCCTGGCCCATAAATCGGCCGAGGCCGCGCATCAGATCAAGGATCTGATCGGCACCTCCAACCTGCATGTCCGCGAGGGCGCCGATCTGGTGCGCGCATCGGGGACGTCGCTGGTGACCATCGTCGAGGAGGTCTCGGCGGTGCGCACGATCATCACCATGATCGCCTCGCGCACCCGTGAGCAGTCGCAAAGCCTGCGGTCGCTGTCGGCGGGCGCGGACCAGATGGACAAGGTCACCCAGCAGAACGCCGCCATGGTCGAACAGACCACAGCCGCCGCCCGCGCGCTTGAGGAGCAGACCGATCAGCTGGCCGGAAAGGCGCGACAGTTCCGCACCTCGCCGCAGAAATCGATGGCGGGCGTCCCGGCCTCGCATCACGCGGCGGTGGAACGCGCCGTCGCCGCAGGCTGGTAGGCCGCAATCCGCCCTGCGCCGGGGGCCCTGTTCCCCCGCGCAGGGCATTTGACGCGGCCCCCCATGTGGTTACAGTGCGCCAACACGATATTAAGGGGGCGGATCATGGAACTGATGGCACGGGCGACGGCGGCGGTAGGCGCGGCGATGGTCGCGATCAGGCGCTATGGCGCGCCACGGGTTCAGGCGGTCGGCCAGGAACCGCAGATCCCCGAGGCGCGGGCGCAGGGCATCATGACCCTCAAGATGCCCACCGCCAAGGGCTGGGCCCCCGGCCATGTTCCCGATTGTGCGCCGGGGCTGGCGGTCAATGCCTTTGCCTCGGGGCTGGATCACCCGCGCTGGATCGAGGTCCTGCCGAATGGCGACGTGCTGATCGCCGAATCCAAGGAACAGCCCGCCCCGCCCAAGACCCTGATGGATCATGCGGCCCAGGCCACCATGCGCCGCGCCCGCGCCATCGGCATCAGCGCGAACCGCATCACCCTGTGGCGTGACAGCGATGGCGACGGCGTGGCCGAGACGCGCGAGGTGTTCCTGCAGGACCAGAACCAGCCCTTTGGCATGGCCGTGGTGGGTGACACCTTCTATGTCGGCAATACCGACGGCATCGTGGCCTTTCCCTATCAGCCCGGCCAGACGACGATTACCGCCTCGGGCCGCACGCTGGTCTCCTTCAAGCCCAACGGCCACTGGACCCGCAGCCTGATCGTCGCTCCGGACGGGAGCGGGCTTTATGCCGGTGTCGGATCGCTGAGCAATATCGGCGACCAGGGCATGGCCGCCGAGGAGGGCCGCGCCGCCATCTGGCATCTGGATCTTGCAACCGAACAGGCGCGCATCTTTGCCAGCGGCCTCCGCAACGCGGTCGGCATGGCCTGGGAGCCGCAAACCGGCGTCCTGTGGACGGTGGTGAACGAACGCGACGGGCTGGGCGACGAGACGCCGCCCGATTACCTGACCTCGGTCCGCGATGGGGGTTTCTATGGCTGGCCCTATTGCTACTGGGGGCAGACGGTGGACGACCGGGTCGCGCAGGACGCCGAGATGGTCGCCCGCGCCATCACGCCCGATTACGCCCTTGGCGGCCATACCGCATCCCTGGGGCTGTGCTGGATGCCCGCGGGCACGCTGCCCGGCTTTCCCGACGGAATGGTCATCGGCCAGCATGGCTCGTGGAACCGCTCAAAGCTCAGCGGATACCGGGTGATCTTTGTGCCCTTCGCGAATGGCAAGCCATCGGGGCCGCCCCGCGACATCCTGTCGGGATTCCTGTCCGAGGACGAGCGTCACGCCTATGGCCGCCCGGTGGGCGTCGCGATCGGCGCCGACGGACGCTCGCTATTGGTGGCGGACGATATGGGCGACATCATCTGGCGCGTGACGGCCGCCTGAGGCGCGCCTTAGCGGGTCACAGTCACGGCCAGCACCACCGCGCAGGCCAAGGTCAGCGCGATCAGCATCAGGGCGAGGATCAGGGCAAGCCGGGGGCGCATCGTCACACCATCTCGAAGATTTCACTGTGGATGCGCCCCAGGGGCACACCCATCTGGCGCAACGCGGGCCGGATCGCCTCCAGCATCGGCGCGGGTCCGCACATCATGTGCGGCCAGTCGCGCCCCTTGGCGGGCAGAAGGCGCGCCAGCAGGTCGGCGTCGATCCGCCCCTCGGCGACCTGATGATCCTGCGGCGGCCAATTGCGGTCTGGCGGGTTCTGGATCACATGGGTCACGTGCAGATCGATACGGGTAGCCATGCGCGCCAGTTCATCGCGAAAGGCCACCTCGTCCCAGCTGTCATTGGCATAGAGCAGATGCACCGGGCGCAGGTCGCGACGGGCCTCCAGCGCGTGCAGGTTCGCCATGATGGGGGTGATGCCCACCCCTCCCGCGATCATCACGAACCCGTCGGCATCAGCCTCTCGGTCGACGGTGAAGACGCCATAGGGGCCGTCGATCCAAGCGGTCGTGCCAGGCTTGGTCCGGGCCAGACGGGCGCTGTCATCGCCCAGGGGCTTGATCGAAAAGCTGATGCGCGGCCCCTTGTCCGGCGCGGTCGAGATGGTGAAGGGATGCTCGCGCAGCGAAAAGGGCGACCCGCCGACCGCCAGCCAGGCGAACTGCCCCGGCCGCCAGTCGCGCAGCGGACGCCCCTGCGGCTCCAGCACCAGGGTGCGGATATCGTCGCCCTCGTCGCGGTTCTCGACCACGCGCCAAGGGTTGCGCGACTGCCGCCAAGGGCGGATCAGGCGAGTGTGGACGATCAGCCCGGCCCAGGCCACGGTCACCGCCAGCCACAGCCCGCGGGTGCCGTCCTGACCGGTAAAATGCCCCGCCCCCAGCACATGCCAGATGGCCGCGGCAAAGCCCGTCAGGGCCAGCCCGACATGCAGCCGCCGCCACCAAAGATAGTCCAGCCGCAGCCATTTGCGGAACTCCGAGCTGACGATCAGCGTCACAAAGCACAGCAACGCCACCCGCCCTGCGGTCATGTAGGCGGGCGCGGCCAGCGGGTTCAGCACCCCCATGTCGTCCTTGTGCCACAGATACAGGATCGCAAAATGGCCCAGCATCAGCGCCACCGCACCCCAGCTGAGGAACCGGTGGAACACCGGAATGATGTCGGCACCGAACGGGCGCAGCAGCACCTTGATCCGCCCGGTCAGCGCGAATTGCAGGCCGGCCAGCGCCAGCGCGCCAAAGCCCAGGCCGTAAGACAGGTTGCGCATCAGCGACGGATCGCGCGGCGGATCGCCCGACAGGATCACCAGATAAGGCAGCACCAACCCCACCGCCGCCACCATCAGCCAGCCCGCGGCCTGAAGGCGAACGGCGGCGGTGTGGTCGCCGGGTCGGACATGCCTGTGTGGTGCGTTACGTGTCGTGTCATCCATGCCACGCCAACGCCACGCCTCCGGGCGGGTTCCGCATGGCGTGGAACCGACCCCGAAGACCGGTGTTGCTCCCCATGACATGCGTTCCGACCGATCCGGCCCGCACCATCCCTGAGGAGACAGAATGACAGACACCCCCATGCCCTATTGCGGGCCTGCCCCGGTTCCGGGCCAGCTGTGGAGCAGCTGGAACATGGACCCTGTCGTGCTGGCCGCCATCGCGGTGCTGGCCGTGATCCTGATCCGGCGCGGCGGGCGCGCGGGCCTTGCGCCGGGCGCGATCGCGGTCGGTGCGCTGGTGCTGGCGTTCGTGTCGCCGCTCTGCGCGCTGACGGTGGCGCTGTTTTCGGCACGTGCGGCGCATCATCTGGTGCTGATCACGCTGGCCGCGCCGGCGCTGGCCGTGGCGATGCCGCTGCTGGCGCGGGTGCCTGCGGGGCTGTCGCTGGCGGCCTTGTCCGGTGCGATGATCGCCTGGCACCTGCCGGGGGTCTATGATGCGATCTGGGCGTCGGACGTGCTGTACTGGCTGATGCAGGGTGCGATGCTGCTGCCGGCCTGGGCGTTCTGGTCGGCGGTGCTGGCCCCCGGTTTCGGCGCCGAGGAGGCGATCCGCCGCGCCGCGCTGATCGGCGGCTTGGCGGCGGTCATGGGCTTTCTGGGCGCGATCCTGACCTTTGCGCCGTCGATCCTGTATTTCCCCCATGTCGCGGGCACGATCCCCTGGGGCCTGTCGCCGCTGGCGGATCAGCAGCTGGCGGGGTTGGTGATGTGGGTGCCGGGCTTTGTGCCGGTGGCGGCGATCGCCGGGCGGATGCTGTGGCTGGCATGGCGCAGGGGGTTTGCGGCATGATCATCGCGGGGCTGAAATACCTGCACCTGGCGGCCATGCTGTGCTGGTGCGCGGCCATGGTCGCGCTGCCGCTGATGCTGCATTTCTATGGCGCGATCTGGCGCAGCACCACCGGATCAGAGCAGACGCAAGCGCGCTATGCCGAATTCCGGCTGATCACGCATTACGGCTATATCGGTTTTGCCACGCCCGCGGCGATCATCGCCATTGCGGCGGGCACGGGTCTGATCTTTGCCGCGCAGGTGTTCGATCTGTGGTTCGTGGCCAAGCTGGCGCTGGTCGCGGGCATGGCGCTGGTCCATGCCTGGATCGGCCATCTGGTCCTGTCGTCGGGGGAAAACCGCGGCCTGCGGAACATGCCGTCGTCGCTCTGGGCGTTGGTTATGGGGGTGCCGCTGATGGTCGGGGTCCTGTGGCTGGTCCTGGCCAAGCCCGACTTGGCCTGGATCGCGGACTGGATGCCTGAATTCATGCTGGCCCCCCGCGGTCAGGCGGCGGGCCAGACATGAGGGCCGGTTCAGCCGCCCGCGCCGTGACTCTTGGTGCCGATCTGATAGTCGAAGACCAGCTTGCCGCCATGCCATCCGGTGATGCCGGTCATGGCCGCGGTCAGGGCCGACAGCAGGATGCCCCAGGGCAGGACCACGGCCTGCGGGTCGGGCAGACGAAAGCCCCAGTTCAACCCCAGCAACGACAACAGCATCACCGCGAGGATGAAATGCGTCCAGCTTGCCGCCCGGATGCGGATCCCCGGCACCATCAGCAACTCGATCGTGCCGGTGATCCCGGCCAGCACCCCCAGGCCAAAGGCCGCACCCGTGGCCCACAGCGCGACGCGGGGCCAGAAATCGTCGGCGGTCAGCCAGTACATCGCATCGGCGCCGAAGGTGGAAAAGGCCAGCGCGATGGGAAAGGCCACCATCATCGCATGCAGCGGGTGGCCCGAGACGGCGATCTTGGTCTCGGTGTCGTTGAAGGTGACGTGCTCCTCGATGGGGTCGGCAAGGCGGCGGCGCTGTTTCCAGCTGCGTTTCTGGCGCATGGGCGGTTCCTCTGGCTGAAGGGTCATGGGCACAAGGCCCTGGCACTGTCCGCGGTTCCCCTGCTGGCCGGATGCGATGGCGCGCTGAGCACGCTGGCCCCTTCGGGGCCGGCCGCGCGCGACATCGCGATGCTGTGGTGGGCGATGCTGATCGGGTCGGGGCTGATCACCGCGCTGGTGCTGGGCCTGCTGATGGCAGCGGTGCGCAACAACGGCGCGCGGCGGTCGGAACGCGGCTGGATCTGGGGCTGGGGCCTGGGCTTCACCGGCGCCGTCCTGGTGGTGCTGCTGGGGTTTTCGCTGTGGATCGGGGAACGCATGCTGGCGCGCGGCGACGATGCGCTGCGCGTGGGCGCGCATGCCGCGCAGTGGGAATGGCGCTTCACCCAGCCCGGCCCTGACGGCCTGCCCGTCCAGACCGTCGACACCCTCTATATCCCCGCCGGAGAGAGCTTTGACGTGGAGATCACCGCCCAGGACGTGATCCACAGCTTTTGGGTGCCGCAGCTGGGCGGCAAGATGGATGCCATTCCCGGCCACCAAAACCTGCACCGCCTGCGCGCGGACACGCCCGGCATCTATGAGGGGCTTTGTGCCGAATTCTGCGGGATCGGCCACAGCTTCATGCGTTTCACCGTCGTGGCCTATGACCCGACCGGCCCCATGCCCGACATGTCGGCCGACCTGATCCCGGAGACCCGCCCATGACCGTCACCCGCCCCATGGGCGACCGCGACATCGCGCCGAACGAGCCGATGTTCGACCCCCGCGCCGACATCGCCCCCAACGACACCCGCCGCGCCCTGTCGCTGCACCGCGAGCTGGACCGGACCTGGCGCGATGAGCCGGGCTGGCGCGGGTTCTTCACCTCGGTCAACCACGGCACGATCGGGCTGCGGTTCATGGTGACGTCCTTCGTGTTCTTCGCCATCGGCGGCGTGCTGGCCATGATGATCCGCGCGCAGCTGGCGACGCGGCAGGGCGCGTTCCTGGACGTGGACCTGTATAATCAGATCTTCACGATGCATGGCAGCATCATGATGTTCCTCTTCGCCATCCCCATGCTGGAGGGGCTGGCCCTGTGGCTCTTGCCCAAGATCCTGGGCGCGCGCGACATGGCCTTTCCGCGCCTGTCGGCCCTTGGGTACTGGTGCTATCTGTTCGGGGGCACGGTCATCGTCGGCTCGCTGCTGTTCGGGCTGGCGCCCGATGACGGCTGGTTCATGTACACGCCCCTGTCCGACCGCACCCATTCGCCCGGCGTGAACGCCGATGTCTGGCTGCTGGGCGTGACCTTCGTCGAGATCAGCGCCATGGCCGCCGCGGTCGAGATCACCGTGACCATCCTGCGCTGCCGCGCGGCGCATATGCCGCTGACCCGGATGCCGCTGATGGGCTGGTATCTGCTGGGCACGGCGGTGATGATGCTGGTGGGGTTCCCGCCGCTGATCCTCGGCTCGATCCTGCTGGAGGTGCAGCGTGCCTTCGACTGGCCGTTCTTCGACGTGGCGCGGGGCGGCGATCCGCTGCTGTGGCAGCACCTGTTCTGGCTGTTCGGCCACCCCGAGGTCTATATCATCTTCCTGCCCGCTGCGGGCGCGCTGTCCACGATCATCCCGATCATGGCGCGCACCACGATCCTCGGCTACGGCGCGATCGTCGCGGCCATCGCGGGGCTGGTGTTCCTGTCCTTCGGCCTCTGGGTGCACCACATGTTCACCGTGGGCATCCCGCATATGGCGCTGGCCTTCTTCAGCGCGGCCTCTGCCCTGGTCGCGGTGCCCACGGCGGTCCAGGTCTTTGCCTGGATCGGCACCATGTGGGACGGCAAGGTCAGCTTTCGCCTGCCGATGCTGTATGTCATGGGCTTTTTCATCACCTTCGTCATGGGCGGGCTGACGGGCGTCATGCTGGCCATGGTGCCCTTCAACTGGCAGGCCCATGACACCGCCTTCGTCACCGCGCACCTGCATTACGTGCTGGTCGGCGGCTTCGTCTTTCCGATGCTGGCTGCGGTCAGCTATTGGATGCCGCTGATTTGCGGGCGCTGGCGCGTGCGCGGCCTGGGGGAATCGGCCTTCTGGCTGATCCTGATCGGCTTTCACGGCACCTTCTTCCTGATGCACATGACCGGCCTTCTGGGCATGCCGCGCCGCATCGCGGTCTATCCGAACAACCCGGAATGGGAATGGCTGAACCTGATCTCGTCGATCTTCGGGATGATCATGTCGGCGGGCTTTGCGCTGTTTGCCTTTGACGTGATCATGCAGTGGATGTTCGGACGCCGCAGCCGCCGCAACCCGTGGCGCGCGCCGACGCTGGACTGGGCCATGCCGCTGCCCGCGCCCTCCTACAACTTTGCCTCGCTGCCCGGCCCGCGTCAGGCCGATGCCTCGGCCCTGCTGCCCCTGGCCCGGGGCGAGGGGTTGCTACCCGGCGCGCCGCGCGGTTTCCGAGAGACGCTGGTGGTCGAGGCCGGGACCGGCCGCCCCGACCACGTCGCCGTGCTGGCGACCAGCACATGGCTGCCGCTGCTGACCTCGGCTGCCATCGGCAGCTTTTTTGCGGCCATGCTGGTGGGGCTGTACTGGCTGGCGCCTCTGGGCATGGTGCTGACGCTGATCGCGGCCTGGAAATGGGGCGACATCATGGGTACCGACCGCGACCACGCCCCTGCGACCGTCGCCCCCGGCCTGACCCTGCCGCTGCATTGGCAGACGCGCAACACGCTGGCGCGGACCGGGGCCATCGCCCTGCTGCTGGCGGACGGCACGCTCTATGCGGCGCTGCTGTTCGGGGTGGGCTTTCTGTCGGTCGTAGCGCCGGCCTGGCCCGCGCCGCCCAGCACGCTGGTCAGCCTGCCGGTGATCGCGGCGGCCGCGCTGGCCCTGGCCGCGATGGCCCTGGGCCTGCTGGCCTCCCACCGGGCCGAGGCACAGCGCAGCCATGCCGCGGGCGCGGCTTGGGCCGGGCTGGGGCTGGCGGCGGCGCTTGTCGCGCTGGTGGCGCTGGCAGTGGTCGGGTTGGGTCTGGACGATCCGCGCCGCCACGCGCGTGACGCGCTGCGCGGCGCGATCCTGGGCTTTGCGGTGTTCCACGGCGTGATCGCCGCGATGCTGGCGCTGCGTAGCTTGCGCGATGCCCAGACCGGCCGGCTGAGCGAGGTCCGCCGCGGCGCGGCCCCCATCTGGCAGATGTTCCAGGCCTTCTGGCTGACCACGACCGCCGTATCCGTCGCGCTGATCGCCGCTCAGGAGGTGCTGTGATGGGCTGGCTGTGGCGGGCGCTGGCGGGGCCGATCCTGTGGGCGGCGATGTTTTCGCTGGTCTATGCGCTGCACGGCGCGGGCTGCCATCTGGGCTGGCAGGGGCGGCCCGTTCTGGGCACCGACTGGCACCACATGGCGATGTGGCTGGCTTGGGGCGCGGGGCTGGTGGGGCACGGGCTGATCCTGTGGCTGCTGCCGCAGGGCACGGGGCGGCCGCGCCAGCTGATCGGGCTGGGCGCCTGGATCGGGCTTGTCTCGACCCTGGTGACGCTGTTTCCGGTCATCGCGACCTCGACCTGCCTTTGATCCGGGCAATGCGACGACAAGCGCGCATGGACGAAAGAATATGGTGACGCCGTGACATTCGCTTGACGGCGCGGTTTAGGGGAGCAGAGTGAAAGGGCGGGCATTCCGCCCATCGTCTTGAGGATGTCCCATGGGCTCGATCATTGTGTTCCTTCAGATCGGCGGCGCGGTGGCCCTGCTTCTGTTTGGGCTGGGGCTGGTCCGCGACGGCGTGACCACGGCCTTTGGGCTGCGGCTCAAGACCGCCCTGGGGCTGGGCACGCGCAACGGGCCGCGCGCCTTTCTGTCGGGGCTGGTGGCGACGCTTGGGCTGCAATCCTCGACCGCGACGGCGCTGCTGACGGCATCCTTTGTCGGGCGCGGCATGATTGCGGGGCGCATGGCGCAGATCGTGCTGCTGGGCGCCAATGTCGGCACGGCCATCACCGCGGTGATCGTGTCGTCGGGCATCGGCGTCATCGCGCCCGCGCTGATCCTGGCGGGGGTGGCGACCGCGCGACGCACCCATCCCGTGGTCGCGGGCGTGGGCCGGTCGCTGATCGGGCTGGGGCTGATGCTGGTGTCGCTGTCGCTGCTGAGCCAGGGCACCGAACCCCTGCGCGAGGCGCCCCAGATGGCCGCGTTCCTGACCATGCTGGACAGCGCCTGGCCCGTGGCGCTGATCTTTGCCGCGGTGATCGCGGCGGTCTGTTCATCATCCCTGGCCGCGGTGCTGCTGATCGCATCGCTGGACCTGCCCGCGGGGCTGGCCGTGGTGCTGGTCCTGGGCGCGAATATCGGCGGCGCGATCCCGCCCGTGCTGGTGACGGCGGGGGCCGACATGGCGGCACGGCGGTTGACCATCGGCAACCTGCTGGTGCGCGCGTTGGGCTGCCTAGCCGTGCTGCCGGTCGCGCAGCAGGCGGCGCAGCTGATCCTGTGGGCAGCACCCGGGGCCGCATCGCTGCCGGTGGCGGCGCATCTGGGGTTCAATCTGGCGCTGGCGGCGGTGATCTGGCCCTTTGCGGGCCTGCTGTCGCGCCTGTTGGAGCGGGTGCAGCCCGACCTGCCCCCGGTCGAGGACGCCCTGCCCCGCTGGCTGGACGAGGCCGCGCTGGACCAGCCCGCCCTGGCGCTGGCCGGGGCCAGCCGCCAGGCGCTGTCCATCGGCGACGATGTGGGGCGCATGCTGGACCAGACACGGCTGGCCTTTCGCAAGAACGACGCCGCCCCCCTGGCCGAGGTCGTGACGCTGGAGGATCGCGTGGATCTGCGCCAGCAGCAGGTCAAGACCTACCTGTCGCGCCTTGGCCGCGACGCGGATGAGGATGACCGCCGCAGGTCCATCACCATCCTGGATTACGTCATCAACCTGGAGCATGTGGGCGACATCATCGAAAAGGGCCTGGCCGCCGGCGTGCGCAAGAAGATCGGCTTGGGCCTGCGCTTTTCCGATGCCGGCTACAAGGAGCTGGACGCGATGTTCCTGATGACCCAGGAGACGCTGCGCATCGCCCAGACCATCTTCATGACCCGCGACACCGATCTGGCCCGCCAGATGATGGAGCAGAAGGTCCAGATCCGCAATTTCGAACGCCAGTCCGCGCAGCGCCACCTGATCCGCCTGCGCGAGGGCCTGGACCAGAGCCGCGAGACATCCTCGCTGCATCTGGACATCCTGCGCGACCTGAAACGGATCAACGCGCATTTCGTGGCCGTGGCCCACCCCATCCTGAACGAGGAGGGCCTGCTGGCCGAAAGCCGGATGCGCAGCCGCTAGGCCGCGCATCCGGGTGCCTCAGGCGGGGCGAACCCGTCCCGCGACCGATGTCCGGCGGTCATCCACGAACCCCTCCAGCACCTGTCCGGGCCGAGGGCGCGTGACCAGGCTGACCGCGACGAAGATCACGCAGGCCACCGGAAAGCCCAGCACCCCCGCGTTCAGCCCCATCAGCGCGTTGCCGGTCAGATACATCACCGTGACGAAGGCGACCCCGCCCGCGATCGAAGCGATCGCCCCCGCCGCCGTGCCCCGCCGCCAGAAGAACGCGCCGATGGTCGCGGGCACGATCACCACCAGCCCGACCGAGCTTGCGACCGAGAGGATGGCGATCATGCTGAACTCCATCGCGGCAAAGCCCATCGCCAGAGCCGAGATCACCGGGATCACCCATTTGCCGATGCGCAGTTGGCGGGCATCGTCGTGATCGCCCGTCAGGTTGCCATAGACGTCGCGTGCAAAGATCGACGACAGCGTCAGCAGGATCGAATCGATGGTCGAGATCGCCGCTGCCATGATGCCGATCATCACGATCACCCCCAGAACCGGCGGCACATAGGAGGATGACAGCAGCGTCGCGGTCGCCAGGTCAGGCCGCTCCAGCCCCGGGAACAGCACAAAGGCCGAAAAGCCCCAGATCACCGACACGATGGTATAGACCAGCCCGAAGCACAGAAAGATGATCAGCATTCGCCGCATCGCGGCCAGCGATGCCGGCATGAACAGCCGCTGGCTGACCTGCGGGTTCGAGATGGCGAAGAAGAACCACGGCAGCGACATCCCCAGGAAGGTTGCAAAGCTGAACAGCCCCGGCCCGGGCACCTGCAGATGCGCGGGTGATGCCTGCACGATGCGGTCGAACAGGCTGAAGAACCCGCCCAGTTCCGCCACCACAAGCCCGCAGACCGCGACCGAGGCCACGATCATCACCAGCGCCTGCAGGCTGTCCGTCCACATCACGGACCGGATGCCCGCGATCCAGGAAAACAGGATCGCCAGCACCGTGGCGATCAGGATGCCGGTGCCAAAGCTGATCTGACCCTGGGTCATGCCCGACAGCAGATAGCCCACGCCCGACAGCTGCACCGCCGAATAGGGGATCAGGAAGACCAGGCTGGTCAGCCCCGCCAGCACCGCGACCCATTTGCTGCCATAGCGCAGGCCCAGCATCTCGAACGGGGTGACGACGCCATGCATCCGCCCGACCCGCCAGAAGCGCGGCCCGAAGATGGCGACCAGGGTGACGCCCGCGAAATACACGATCTCGAACCCAAGGGCGCCGACGCCACCGCGATAGGTCAGCCCGGCCAGCCCCACCATCATGAAGGCCGAATAGGTCGTCGCCGAATAGCTGAGCGCCAGGACGATGCCGCCCATCTTGCGGTTGCCCAGGAAATAGCCCGACATCGACCCCGGCGCGCCGGACCGCGACGCCCAGGCCACGGCCATCGACAGCACGACATAGATCGCGATGCCCCACAGAACCAGCGACAGGGTCATTCGCCCTCCTCCGTGAAACCGGCGGTCGCGGTGATGTTCAGCACGATGATGGCCAGACCGGCCAGGCACCAGAACAGAAAGCTGCCATACCAGGCGGCCACATGCCCGATCAGGGCATAGGGCACGGCAAAGCAGGACAGGATGACCAGCGCGACCAGCCAGAGCGACAGGCGTCGGGACATGAGAGAAACCTCCCTGAAAGGGCGGGCGACCTTCGGCGATGCCGGGCAGCCTCGTTGAGCGGTGGGGCCCGCGCGACCGCGCCACGGCACGGACGATCACGCCGGCGTGACCGGTTCTCCGGCCACGGCGTGCAGCCATGCCTGTTCTGCGCCATATTTCAAGCACGCATTTTCACCCGGACCGCGAATGCGGGCGGGTTCGGTCGCCCCAGGGCAGGCGATGCGCAGGTCCGGGTGCCGCCCGCCCGGTCATTCCGGGCGGGCGGCAGGGGGCGTCAGCCCGACACGCCCTTCAGGCGGATGATGCCGTCGGCATAGGGTTCGAACCCTTCGATCCCGGTCCGCATCGTGTAGAAATACTTGATGTGGTACAGATAGATCAGCGGCAGGTCGTTCTTGAGGATGTCGCGCGTCTGGTCATACAGCGCCTTGCGGGCGTCAGTATCGGGCAGAGTGCGCGCCTCGGCCAGCAGGGCATCGACCTCATCGTTGCGGTAATGCTGGTCGTTGTTGGCGCCGTCGCTGCCGACAAAGGGGTGGATGTTGGCATCCGGGTCGATGCGCCCCGACCAGCCCTGCAGCGACATGTCGAAATTGCCGGCCACGTTCTCGGCCAGAAGCGTCGCGAATTCCGTCGCCCGCAGCGAGATGTCAAAGCCCGCCTCGGAGGCCATGGCCTGCACAACCTGGCCCACCTGCTGGGCGATGGGGTTGTTGCCGATCTGCATCTCGATGCGGATGGGGGTCTCGACCCCGGCCTCGGCCAGCAGTTCGCGGGCGCGGTCGATGTCGCGGGCGGGCAGCGGGTCGTTGTCGTCATACCAGGCGGTGCCCGGCGCGGCCCATTGGTTGCCGACCACGTATTCGCCCTCGAAGACGACCTGGTTCAGCGCCTCGCGGTCGATGGACAGCGACAGCGCCTGCCGCACCAGCGGGTTCGACCCAAGCGGCCCATCGGCGCGCGGGCCGTTGCCCACGTTCACGGTGATGCCCTGATAGCCGATATTGGGCACCTCAAACAGCTGCAGGCGGCTGTCCTCGCGGATGCCGGGCACGTCCGAGGGGGCGGTGCGTTCGATGATGTCCAGATCGCCCGAACGGACATTGGCCAGGCGCACGGTCGTGTCCGGGATCGGCTGATAGATCACCCGGTCATAGTGATACTCGTCCGCCTCCCAGTGATCCGCGAATTTCTCCAGCACGATGCGGTCGCCTTCGACGCGGTCGACAAAGGCATAGGGGCCGGTGCAGACCGGGCGCGTGCCGAAGGCGGCCCCGGCTTCCTCGGCGGCGTCGGGCGAATACATGCGGCCCGCGTGATGGGCCAGCTGCGCCAGCAGCGTCACGTCGGGCGCGTTCAGGGTGATTGTCAGCTCATGATCGCCCGTGGCCTCGGCCGAAGCGATCGAGGACAGCTCTCCGCGGCGGCGGCTTTCCTGCATGGTCATGTTGCGGTCCAACACGCGAGCCGCGCTGGCCGCGTCGAAAGGCGTGCCGTCGTGATGGGTGACCCCCTCGCGCAGCTGCAGCACCAGGGTCAGCCCGTCCTCGGACCAGGACCAGTCGGTCGCCAGCTCGGGGATGATTTCCATGTCGGTATTGGTGTTGAACAGGCGCGCACAGAGCGATTCATAGACCAGCGACGACACGAAGGTCCGCGACTGCGCCGGGTCCAGCGAATCCGGGTCCTCGTTCAGACCGATCCGCAGATCGGCGGCAAAGGCCATGCTGCCAAGGGCGACCGTGCCCAGCAGCGTGGCCATGAAGGCGGTTGTTTTCATCGGATATCTCCCCGTCTTGTTTGTCATGGGCGGCCCGTGCGGGCCGCATGAGGCCCGGCCCCGTGACAGGGCCGGAGGGGCGGTCGCCGCCGCAATGGTCACGGTCGGCGGCGAACCACTTTGCAATGGTTCACCCTATGGTTCGACAGGGCGGACTGGCAAGCGCCCTGGCCGCGAAACCGCGTTCTTCGGGCGGTATTGCGCATTTGGCGGGCGATGGGCGCCATGGGCAGGCAGTCCGGCAACTGGGCATCACCACCCGCCAGGGGCCGGGCCACGGCGCGCGGCCAGGACGGTTGCCTTTTGTGCCTGCCTGCCTATAAGCGTGCCCATGCGCAAGGAGCCCGGTGAAAGCCCGGGTGGCTCTTCCGGCCGCCGATCCGCCGGACAATCCTCTGACAAGCCCCGCGTCGATGCCGCGACGTTCCGGACGGAACCAGCCGGTGCGGGGAAATTGGATACCATATGACATCATTTTCCGAATACCGCAGCCAATGGTTCGGCAACATCCGTCCCGACCTGCTGGCCGGGCTGGTCGTGGCCCTGGCCCTCATCCCCGAGGCGATCGCCTTTTCCATCATCGCAGGCGTAGACCCCAAGGTGGGGCTGTATGCCAGCTTTTCCATCGCGGTGATCACGGCCATCGTGGGCGGCAGGCCCGGGATGATCTCGGCCGCGACGGCGGCGACGGCAGTGCTGATGATCACGCTGGTGCGCGATCACGGGCTGGAATACCTGCTGGCGGCCACCGTGCTGGCCGGGCTGATCCAGATCGGTGCGGGCCTGCTGAAGCTGGGTCGCTTCATGCGCTATGTCTCGAAATCGGTGATGACCGGGTTCGTGAACGCGCTGGCGATCCTGATCTTCATGGCGCAGCTGCCAGAGCTGGACCTGGCCAATCCCGGCGTCACCTGGCTGACCTGGGCGCTGGTCGCGGCGGGGCTGGCGATCATCTATCTGCTGCCGCGCCTGACCACAGCGATCCCCTCGCCGCTGATCACGATCATCGTGCTGACGGCGCTGATCTGGGTCACGGGCTGGGACGTGCGCACGGTGGGCGATCTGGGCGCGCTGCCCGACACGCTGCCGGTGTTCCTGATCCCGGACATTCCGCTGACGCTGGAGACGCTGCTGATCATCCTGCCCTATTCGACGGCCATCGCCATCGTGGGCCTGCTGGAAAGCCTGATGACCCAGAACATCGTCGATGAGCTGACCGACACCCGGTCGAACCGCAACCAGGAATGCGTGGGCCAGGGCATCGCCAATACCGCGACCGGCTTCATCGGCGGCATGGCGGGCTGCGCGATGATCGGACAGTCGATCATCAACGTCAAATCCGGCGGGCGGGGGCGGCTGTCGTCCTTTACCGCGGGGGTCGTGCTGCTGATCCTGGTGGTGGGCCTGGGCGATCTGGTGGGCATCATTCCCATGCCCGCGCTGGTCGCGATCATGATCATGGTGTCGATCGGCACGTTCAGCTGGTCGTCCATCGCCAACCTGCGCACGCATCCGCGGTCGTCATCGGTGGTGATGCTGGCGACGGTGGCCACGGTGGTGTGGACGCATAACCTGGCCATCGGGGTGCTGGTGGGCGTGATGCTGTCGGGGATCTTCTTCGCGGCCAAGATCGCGCAGCTGTTCCGCATCCGCTCGACCCTGTCGGCGGACGGGAGAGAGCGGACCTATGTGGTCGAGGGTCAGCTGTTCTATGGCTCGGCCGAGGATTTCGCCAATGCCTTCGACTTCCGCGAGGCGGTCGAGGTCGTGACCATCGACGTCAGCGGCGCGCATATCTGGGACATCAGTTCCGTGCAGGCGCTGGACATGGCGATCCTCAAGTTCCGCCGCGCCGGGGCCGAGGTGCGCCTGATCGGCATGAACGAGGCATCCGAAACGCTGGTCGACCGCCTGGCCATCCATGACAAGCCCGGCGCGCTGGACAAGCTGACCGCCCATTGAGGAGCACGACCATGACCGACAAAATCCTGGCTTTGGTGGACGGGTCCGCCTATTCCGACAGCGTCTGCCGCCATGCCGCGTGGATCGCCGCGCGTCTGAACGCGGCGGTGGACGTGATGCATGTCATCGGCCGCCGCGAGGGGGGCGGGTCCGCCCAGAACCTGTCGGGCGCGCTGACCCTGGGTGCCCGCAGCGCCCTGCTGGAGGAGCTGGCCGCCACCGACGCGCAGCGCGCGCGTCTGGCGCAGGCGCGGGGCCGCGCCATCCTGGATGATGCGCAGGCCCTGCTGGGCGCCGACGGACAGGCATCCGTCACCCCGCATCTGCGGCGCGGCGATCTGCTGGAGGAGGTCCGCCAGGCCGAACCCGGCCTGCGCGCCATCGTCATCGGCAAGCGCGGCGAGGGCGCCGATTTCGCCAGCGGCCATCTGGGCTCCAACCTGGAACGGATCGTGCGCGCGGTCAGCGTGCCGGTCTTTGTCGCGGCACGGGCATTCCGTCCGATCGGGCGGGTGCTGGTGGCGTTCGACGGCAGCGTCTCGGCGCGCAAGGCGATCGCACGCATGGCCGACAGCCCGGTCTTTCGTGGGCTGCAGATCACCGTGCTGCATGTCGATACCGGCGCGGGGCCCCTGGGTGCCGCGATGGATCAGGCCATGGCGCAGCTGACCGATGCCGGGCTGGACGCCACCGCGCGCATCCTGCCCGGCCACCCCGACGAGGTGCTGCAAAAGCTGGTCACCGATGAAGGGTTCGATCTGCTGGTGATGGGCGCCTATGGCCATTCGCGCATCCGCCAGCTGATCATCGGGTCGACCACGACAGCGCTGGTGCAGGCGGTGACTATCCCGGTGCTGCTGTATCGCTAAAGGCGCGGGGGCTGCGGTTTCAGCAGGACCGTAGCCCCCTGACAAAGCGGGACAATCCGCGGCTATCCCCGGATCTGTCCCCGGAAATTGTGGATAACCCTGCCCGTCAGGCGGGAACCGCCACCCGGTCGCGCACCGCGCGCAGCGGGTGGCTGACCAGCGGCTGCCACAGCGTCACGTCCAGATCGGGGCCATAGCCCCACCGCGCCGCCGCCCGGATCTGCGCGCTGCTCATCCGCGGGGCGTCGGGGGCGTGGCGGGCATTGCCGTCGGTCAGCGGCTCGGGCGGAGCGGTGGGCGTCAGCGACAGGAACGCCATCACCTGCGCCAGCGTGCCCGCAGGATCGGCCACCAGATCCTCATAGCGCAGCACCAGTGCGGCGTGCAGATGCGCCAGATCCTGCGCCATGCGGTGATGCGCGGCCAGCCAGTGATCGATCAGCGCCGGTGCGGGGTCCGCCACCCACCCGCCCACAGCGGCGGCCACCGCCTGCGGATGACGCAGGATCACCACGAATTGCGACAGCGGGAACAGCTGTTGATACAGGCGCATCCGCGTCAGGTTCACCGGCGATTTCTCGACCCGCCAGGGACGGTCCGGGTCGAACCAGGGCTGCCAGTCCGCCTCCAGGCGCTGGCGGGTGGCCAGGCGGTCCAGCGGATGCCCCTCGGTCATGTGCTGGGCAGGGTCGGTGGCGAAATGCATCGGCCTGCCATGCAGCGCGGTATGGGGAATGGCGCCCTGCAGGTAACAGCCCTCGTTCTCGGGGACGGGGGCGTCGCGGATGGCCGAGACCTCAGGATGGGCCGCGATGGCGCGGGCCAGAACCGAGGTGCCCGACCGGTGCAGCCCGCCCACAAAGACGTATCGATAATGCATGGCGGTTCCCCTTTTCACGCGGATCGGGGCCGCAACGCACGGGCCGCCCCGCGGGATCACGGGCAGGTGACAAAATTCATCTTTCTTTACTCGGGCGCTTTTTAGTGAACTAGCAGGTGTGGAACCGTGTTGGCCTGCCAGACGACCGATTGCACGGTCTGCAGTCACACGGCCGAAAGGCATCATCATGCATATTCTCCATCTGGCCCTGGGCGGTTGCCTCAGGGCGGCCCCGGTGCGCTATGGCGTGACCGAGGATACCGGCGGGCACATCGCCTATGTCCTGGGCGCGGCGCTGGCGCAGGCGGCGCTGCCGCAGGTGCGCGCGGTCGATGTCGTGACCCGCGTCTTTGACGCCATCGACCCCGTCCACGCCCTGCCGGTCGAGCCGCTGGCCCCCCGCGCCCGTATCCTGCGCCTGTCGACCGGGAACCGCGCCTATCTGGCCAAGGAGGCGCTGGAGGCCGAACTGCCCGCCCTGACCGCCGCGTTCTGCGCGCAGCTGGCGCAGATGGACAGCCGCCCCGACGTGATTCACGCGCATTTCGCCGATGCCGCCCGGCTGGCCCAGGCCGCACAGGCACAGTTCGGCATCCCCTGGATCTACACCCCGCACTCGCTGGCCCTGCAAAAGGGGCCGGACGCAGCGCATGACCCCGCGCTGCGCGGGCGCATCAGGGCCGAACGTGACGCGGTCGCGGGGGCATCGGCCATCATCCTGTCCTCGCGCGACGAGGCCGAACGCCAGCTGCGCCCCTATGGCGCCGCGGCCGAGGGGCGCAGCCATGTGCTGGCGCCGGGTGTCACGCTGTTGCCCGACCGGGGCACCGGGGCGGCCGATGCGCTGCTGACGCCGTTCCTGCGCGACCCAAGCCGTCCCATCGTGCTGGCCGTCGCCCGCCCGGTGGCCAAGAAGAACCTGGCCGGGCTGATCGACGCCTATGCGGCCAGCCCCGCCCTGCAGGATCGCGCCAATCTGGTGATCCTGGCGGGCCTGCGCGACGGGATCGAGGGCGGCCCCGTCGATCATGTCCAGGTGCTGCGCAGCCTGTTCGACCGCATCGACCGCCACGGGCTGTGGGGGCGCGTGGCCCTGCCGCCGCGCCATGACGCGACGCAGCTGCGCGCGCTTTATGCGTGGGCAGCGCAGGGGGGCGTGTTCGTGAACCCGGCCCTGCACGAGCCCTTTGGCCTGACCCTGGTCGAGGCCGCGCAGGCGGGCGTTCCGGTCGTGGCGACCCGCAATGGCGGCCCGGTGGATATCCTTGCGCAGCTGGGCCACGGCGCGCTGATCGACCCGGCCGATCCGGCAGCCATCGCCGACGCCTGCCTGCGCCTGATGGGCGACGGCGCGGGTGCCGCGCAGGCACAGGCGCGCGCGCTGGCGGCCTATGACTGGGGCGATTGGGCGCGGCGGTCGCTGGCGGTCTGCGACGCGCTGCGCCGCCCGGCCCCGGCCCCGCGCGGGGGCATCCGGCGCGTGCTGGCCTGCGACATCGACGGCACGCTGACCGGCTGCCCGCGTGCCGCCGCGCGGTTCGTCGACTGGCACGGCCAGCGCGACGCGGGCCTGCTGTTCGCGGTCGCCACGGGGCGGTCGGTGTCGCAGGCGCGCCGCGTGCTGGGCGACTGGTCGCTGCCCCGACCCGATCTGTTCATCACCTCGGTCGGGTCCGAGATCTGGCGGTGGGGCGCGGGCGACCGCCTGCATCCCTGCCCTGATTACGCGGCCCTGCTGGACGCCGCATGGGACCGCGCCGCGGTCGAGGCCGTGCTGGCCGCCCGCGCCCCCGTCTGGCAGGCAGGCCACGAACAGCGCCGCTGGAAGCTGTCGCTGACCGGCACCGCGGCGCAGGCGGGCGTGATCGTGCGCGATCTGTCGCAGGCCGGGCTGGCGGCGCAGGTCATCGCCTCGCACGGGCAGTTCATCGACGTGCTGCCCCTGGCCGCCGGCAAGGCCGCCGCCCTGCGGTTCGAGGCCGCGCGCCACGGCCTGACGCTGGATGATTGCATCGCGGCGGGCGACAGCGGCAACGACGCCGACATGCTGGCGGCCAGCGGTGCCTCGATCCTGCCGTCGAACGCCTATGCGGAACTGGCCCATCTGCGCGGCCGCCGCGTGCATCGCAGCCCGCATGCCCATGCGGCGGGCGTAATCGACGGGCTGGTGCGGCTTGGCCTGGCGCGGGGGCGGCCGCATGCGTGACACACCCCCGCAGCGGCCCTTCGGCTATTTCGTGCATCACCAGGGGCGCGGCCACGCGGAACGCTGCGCGGCCATCGTCAACGCGCTGCCGCCCACGCGGCCCGTGACCATCTTTTGCGCGCGCGATGACATCTTTCCCGCCCTGCCCGACCATGCCCGCATCCTGCGCATCCCGTCGCTGTTCGAACGCACGGGCGGCGAATGCGACATGGACGCCGTCCCCACCCCCGATACTCTGCATTGCGCGCCCCTGGGCTGGCCCGGCATCCGTCAGGCGATGGGCACCATCGCCGGCTGGTTCGCTGATCAGGACCCCGCCCTGATGATCTGCGACGTCAGCGCCGAGATCGCGCAGCTGTCGCGCATCTGCTCGGTCCCGCATGTCAAGATCCTGCAGCACGGCCAGCGCGACGATCCGGGCCACCAGGCCGCCTATCAGGGCGCCGCGGGGCTGCTGGCGCCGTTCCACGCGGCGCTGGACCAGCCCGACTGGCAGGGGCTGGCGGGCCGCATCCATCACGCGCCGGGCCTGGGCATCGCCTGCACCCCCCTGCCCGACCGGGCGGCGGCGCGGGCGGCCCTGGGGCTGGACCCCGACCGGCCCATGGCGCTGCTGGTGTCGGGCGCGGGCGGCAACGGCTTTGCGCAGGCCCCCCTGGGAGTCGCGGCGCGGGCCTTTCCCGACTGGCATTGGCTGACCATCGGCGCGATGCAGCCCGACTGGCACGCGACCCAAGGGGGCAACCTGACCCACAAGGGCTGGGTGGACGACCCCGCGACCCATGTGGCGGCGGCCGATCTGGTGATCTCATCGACCGGCAACACCACCTGCGCGCAGGTGCTGGCCGCCGGGCGCCCGTGGATCGTGGTGCCGGAATGGCGCTATTTCGACGAACAGCACCACAAGGCGCAGGCCCTGGCCCGCGCGGGCGTGGCGCTGCACCTGCCGCATCTGCCATCCAGCGCGCAGGCCTGGCGCGCGGCGGTGGTCGCCGCCATCGACGGGCACGACCCCGCAGCCCAGGCCCGCCTGATCACGCCCGACCCCGCCCAGGGCACCGCCCGCTGGCTGGAGGATCTGGCCCATCGCCTGTGGGTCCCGGCGCCCGCACCCCCCGTCCCGACAGGAGTTCCCGCATGACGACCGTTTCCGCCCTGACCATCGCCGCCGGCCGCCCGGCCCATCTGAGAAACGTCGTCGCGGGTTTTCAGGCCCAGCAGCACAAGCCCTGCGAACTGATCATCGGCGTGATGCAGGACCACGACTATGACGACCTGCCCGCCACCGACTTTCCCATCCGCCAGATCCGCGTCACCGCGCCGGAACTGCCGCTGTCGGCGGCGCGCAATGCGGTGGCCGACGCCGCCTGCGGGCAGGTGCTGGTCTTTGTCGATGTCGATTGCATCCCCGCCCCCGATTTCATCGCGGGCTATCTGGCGCGGATGGAGGGGCGGCGCGGCCTGTTCATGGGCGAGGTGCTGTATCTGCCCCAGGGTGCCACCGATCAGGGGCTGGATTTCGACCGCTTTGCCGGGCTGGCGGTCAAGCATTCCGACCGCCAGGGACCGCCCGCGCAGGGGATCGCGCCCTGCGGCGATTATCGCTGTTTCTGGTCGCTGAACTTTGCGTTGTGGCGGGCCGACTGGCTGGCCGGTCCCCGCTTTGACGAGGATTTCACCGGCTATGGCGGCGAGGATACCGATTTCGGCCGCGCCTGGTCCGGGGCGGGCCTGCCGATCTGGTGGATCGCGGGGGGCCGCGTCTATCACCAATATCACCCCCATTGCATGCCGCCGGTCCACCACCTGCATTCCGTCCTGCGCAACACCGAGGTGTTCGCCCGCAAATGGGGCCACCGCACGATGGAGCACTGGCTGCACGCCTTCCGCCTGATGGGGCTGATCCGCAATACCGCGGACGGTCTGCAGGTGCTGCGCGAACCGGGGCCCGCCGAATTCGCGCTGTGCGAACAGCAGGGGCACATGCCCTATGCCAATTCACGCCGCGTCATCGACCAACTGCAGCAGGCCCCCGACCGCCTGTCCGCCGACCGCGCCACCCGCGTGGCCCACGACCAGCAGGACATGCTGCTGCCGGCGGCGGAATGACGCCGCGCCCGCTGCGCATCGCCGTCATGGCGCATTGCCGCCACCCCATCGCCGCGCCCTTCATGGGCGGGATGGAGGCGCATGCCCATCATCTGGCCCATGCCCTGCAGGCGCGCGGCCATGACGTGACCCTGGTCGCAGCGGGCGACAGCCGCGCCCGCATGACGGTCATGCCCCTGATGGCGCAGCATTACGACCGCGATTATCCTTGGCATCAGTGGCACGGCACGGCGGCGCTGAACGCGCATCTGGACGACCACCACGCCGATGCCCTGCAGGCGATGGCCGGGATGGGGTTCGACGTAATCCACAACAACACGCTGCACCGCTATCCCCCGCGCCTGTCGCGGCAGGCGCGGGTGCCGATGGTCACGTCGCTGCACGTGCCGCCCTTTGACGCGCTGCGCCGCGCCATCCGCGACAGCGCCGCGCCTTGGCACCGGGTCACGGGCTGTTCGGACAGCCATCTGGCGGCCTATTTCCCCGACGGCCCGCCGCCTTGGGCGCATGTGGTGCCCAATGGCATTGATCTGGCGGATTGGCCCTTTTCGCCGCAGGGCGACGGGCGGGCGGTCTGGGCGGGGCGCATCACGCCCAACAAGGCGCCGCATCTGGCCATCGCCGCCGCGCGGCGCGCCGGGGTCGGACTGACCCTGTTCGGCGCGATCGAGGATGGCGATTACTTCGCCACCCGCATCCGGCCGCTGCTGTCGGGCGACATCCGCTTTGGCGGGCATCTGGCGGCGGCGGATCTGGCAGTGGAATACGGGCGCGCCTCGGCCCTGCTGTTCACGCCACAATGGGACGAGCCCTTCGGCCTGACCGCGATCGAGGCGATGGCCTGCGGCACGCCGGTCGCGGCCATCGCGATGGGGGCCGCGGCCTCGGTCATCGGACCCGCCGGTCGGCTGGCGGCTGCGGACGGGAGGGGTCTGGACCGCGCCCTGCGCGACGCGATAGCGATCCCCCGCACCCTGCCCCGCGCCCGGGTCGAGGCGCATTTCACCCTGACCCGCATGATCGCCGCACACGAGGCGCTGTATGCCCAGGCCATCGCGGGCCGCGATGCCCCCTTTCCCGCCGTCGATTTCGCCGCGATCGAGCTGCCCGCCGCGCTGACGCGCGAGATGGCCCGGCCCGGCGCGGTCTAGTCCGGGACGCGCTGGCCCAGCACGCCTCGCACGGCGGCGGGCACCTCGCGGCGGGGTTCGGGGATCACCGCGTCCTGGCGCGTCATCAGCGCCACGGCCTCGGCGGCGATGCGGTCCAGCAGGTCCAGTTCGGCATCCGCGATCTGGCGGGGGTCGCGGTCGGCCAGACACAGCGCGCCCAGCACATGACCGTCCGCCGTGCGCAGCGGCGTGCCCGCAAAGAACCGCCCCTGCCATTGCCGGATCGCGGGGTTGTCCGAAAACCGCGCGTCGCGGTCCGTGTCGGGCACCACCAGGGTCCGGTCCTCATCCACGATGGCGGCTGCCAGGGCATCGCCGCGCGGCAGCCAGGTCATCGCCGGGTCGGTCGCGCTGCGCCGTCCGGGCAGGTCGATGTTCTGGCCGACGACATATTCGGCATCGGCCTCCAGCACCAGGACAAAGGCCATGCCCACGTCGAACGCATCGGCCGCGCGCATCGCCAGATCGTCCAGATCGGCCCGCGCATGACCGTCCAGCACGCGGCTGGTGGACAGGGCGGACAGGCGCGCGGCCTCGGCCGGGGCGGCGGGGGTCGGGGCGGGGACGGCGGGCGTCAGGCGCTGGACGGCCTCCTCCAGGGACAGCACGATCTGATCGACGCCCAGGGCCGCGGCCCGGTCGGCCCCGGCCTGCCCGTCCGGCGCGTTCCACAGCGCCAGCACGATGCGCAGGTCGGGCCAGCGGCGGCGCACCCGCCGCACGGTGGCGCGCAACGCGGTGTCCGGGTCGCGGCTGAACGAGGTGATGCACAGCGTCCCGACGCCGTCCAGCTGCAGGGCCGCGACCTGACGCGCGGTGACCGCGCCTGCGGGGCGCATTTCGGCCGCGACACCGGCCAGCGCCAGCCCATGCACCAGCATCCGGGCCGAGATGGCATCAACCTGCCATTTGCCGCCGATGCAGGCGATGCGGGCGGGGCCGGGCGGGTCGGCGGGGTGATCCTCCTGCAGGTCGTCCAGCAGGCTGTCCATGCCCTCGACCACGCGCAGGCGGTGTTCGACCCGCGCATTGGCGTGGAAATCGTCGCTGGCCTGGCGCAGCACCTCCAGCCCGGACTGGTTGTAGAACCCCGTCACGCCAGTCGCGGCGATGGCGTCGGTGGCGATGTCATAGGCCTCGTCCGGGTCATCCGCGATCAGGCGCTGATAGATGCGCGTCGGTAAATCCAGCGCAGGCGTGGACCCCAGCAGCGTGTCGAAAAACGCCAGCTGCGGCAGGTTGCGCCCCACGACCAGCAGGCAGACCGTCAGCGGCGTGGACAGGATCAGACCGACCGGCCCCCACAGCGCCGTCCAGAACGTCGCCGCCGCGATCAGCGACAGCGCCGACAGCCCGGTCGAGGTGCCATACAGCAGCGGCTCGACGATGTTGTTGCTGACCAGCTCCAGAAACAGGATCAGCGCCAGCGCCATCAGCACCATGTCCCAGCCCGGATCGACTGCAAAGGCCAGCGCCAGCGGAAACACCGCCGACAGCATCGGCCCGACATAGGGGATGAACCGCATGATCGCGGCCAGCGTCCCCCACAGCACCCATCCCGGCACGCCGATGGCCCACAGCCCGATCGCCATGGGAATGCCATAGGTCACGTTCACCACCAGCTGCATCAGCAGATATTTCGAGATGCGCTTGCCCGCCTCCTCCAGCGCGTCGGTGGACCGGTGCAGGTTGCCGCCCAGCAGGCGGATCAACCGGTCGCGCAGATCGCCCCGGTCCAGCAGCACCAGAAACACGAACACCACCACGATGCCCAGGGTCGCCAGCGGCGCCAGCGCGGGCGTCAGCCAGGCGATGGCCGTGGAAAAGGGCGACGGCCCGTCGCCCACCACCGTGACCGCCAGCGGGTCGGCCACGCTGCCCGGCGCGTCCTGCAGGGCGGTGGCCATCTGGTCCTGGACGGTGGCGACGGTCTGCAGCACGCCGTCGAACAGGCCCGGCCCCTCCATCGACTGGCCAAGCGCCGCGATCTTGGTGCGGATGGTGGATTGATAGGCCGGCAGCTCGGCGCTGAGCACGCTGACCTGAGAGGTGATCAGCAGCCCCAGCCCCAACAGCATCGCGATGACCGTCAGCATGACCAGCGCCACCGCCGCGACCTGCGGCACGCCGCGCCGGACCAGCCCCCGCACCAGCGGCCCCAGGGCAAAGCTGACCAGAAACGCGATGGCCAGCGGGATCAGCACGTCCTGTCCGAAATACAGCAGGCCGATGATGACCGATCCGACCACCATCCAGGCGGCCATGCGGACGATGTCCGTGCGATCCTGCGGCGGTTCGGCGGGGGCCAGCAGCGGCCCCGAAAGTTGCGATGTCATGGTGAGTCCCCGGCGCGCCACAGCTTGGCGCGCCGCTCAACCCGCGACGGGGGGCCGGGTTCCGCCCGCCCCCATCCAGACGGTCTCAGTCCAGAAAGAACCGCATCATCGCCTCGGTCGCGTCGGGACCCGGCGCGGTATGGCTGCCCTGCGGCGCGCCGCCCGACCAGGCGTGGCCCAGCCCCTGCACCGTCCAGGTCTGGATGCGCAGCTGGCCGTCGGCGTCACGGTGACGCCCGATGCAGACGGCATTCCCCTCCAGCCGCGCATCGGCGGCGCGGCGGGTCAGCCCCGGCTGGCGGCGAAGCGCCTGGTCCAGCACGGCCTCTGCGTTGCGCGGGGTGACGGTGCGATCCGCGGTTCCGTGGATCACGAACAGGCGGCATCCCACGCCGGGCCCCTGGCCGGGCCCGCCTTGCGACATGGCCGCAAAGGCCCCACCCATGTCGCGCGCCGCCCCGTTGGGCAGGCCCGAATGGCAGGCCACCGCGCCGAAATCATCGGCAAAGACCGCGCCCAGGATCACCGCCATCGCGCCGCCCGCCGAAAGCCCCGCGGCAAAGCGCCGGTCGGGCGGGACCGCATGTTCCTGGGCGACGGTGCGGGTCAGGTCGGCCAGAAACGCCGCCTCTCCGCCATCCGTGGCCGCGTGGCGCGGGTCGAACCAGGTCCAGCAGCGGTTCATGTTCGCGCTGGTGGGCTGGGCGGGGGCCACGACGATCACCCGGTCGCGTTCCGCCGCCTGCAAAATGGCGGTGCCGCGCGCGAAATCGTCCGGGTCCTGGGTGCAGCCGTGCAGCAGCAGCAGCAGGCCCGCGGGCGCCTCCTCTCCGACCGAGGCGGGGACATAGACGCGCACCTCGCGGGTTTGGCCGGCGCCCTGATGGGTGCGCCAGTTCCACTGGCCGCCCTGAGGCACGGTGACGGCACCGCCCCCGCGCCGCAGCCCGTCCAGCGACGGGGCGGCAAAGGCGGGTTTCTGAAAGCCGCCCTGCGGAAAGGCCATCTGCGGGAACGGCATCGGGGGCGCGGCCTGCGGGGATGCGTCGCCGGACAGGCCGGTCTGGATCATCCGGGTGGCTTCGCTCAGCTGTCCGTCGCGCATCAGCTGCGTGATCTTGGACATGTCCAGCGTCAGGGGTTTTGTCATGATTGCGGTCCTTTTGGGGGTCGGCAGGATTGCAGCGCGGCCTTGACGGCGGGCGGTGCCTGAATGGTGCCCAGCACCTCGACCGAGGCGATGGTCGCGGTCACCAGATCGGGGGTGATGTCGGGGGCCAGGCGCAGCAGGCCGATGACCCGCAGGTCCAGCATCTGATGCGCGGCCTGCAGGGTCTCCAGCTCGGGGCGGGAGATGTCGCGCAGGCCCATGACGAAATCGTCGCGCCGGATCGCGGGGGCGACCGCCGCGTCATGGCGGTCCAGCTGGGCGCGGATGGCGGTGCGGATCAGGTCGCTGCGGCTGGCGTAGAAGCCCTCGCGCACCAGCAGATCGATGCGCCCCAGATCGACAAAGCCCAGGTTGATGGTGATCTTTTCGGTATCGGCCGTGCGGGCCGGCGATGGTGTAGCCATGGGGTATCCCTTCCTGATACCATCCATATGGATGGTTTCAGGAAGGGATACGACCTGATTTATGTCAATCGGGCCCCTATGACACCAGCCGGCGGCGGCGCCCGGTCGCCGTGCCGCCCGCGATGGCCTGGGCGATGTCCGCGCAGGCGGTGATACCCTGCACGAAGGGCCGGTCGTGCATCAGGTAGGGGATGGCCGCAAGGCACAGCCTGCCGGTGAAATCGCCCGCGTTCAGCAGGCTGTAATCCTGCGCGACCTCGGGGATGTCCTGATCCTGGTCCAGCAGCGCGCCCCGCAGGGACGGAAACGGCAGATCCTCGCTGGTCAGCGCCTTCTGCCCGCGCGCGTCGATGAAGACCGCGAACCGGTCGCGCCCCCCGGGGTGGTCGATGACCGAGTCGGGGCCTTCGCGGGTCAGGTCGTAATCCTCGCCCAGGGTCAGCAGCGACAGGATGCCCGCATCGCGAAGCGCCAGCAGGCGGCGGATCGATTCCGGCGGCACGGCGGCATAATTGTCGACGAACACCTTCTTCAGCCCGGCATCGAACCGGGCGCGGTCATCGTCGGACAGGTCGGGCACGATCTCCTCCACGGCCTCGTGCAGGCGCAGCAGGGCATAGCGCCAGGCGACGGTGATGCGGTCAGCGCGGTTGCGCTCGACCTCGGCCAGGTTGCGGCGGGCCCATCGGAACGGGTCGGCCTCGGCCCGCGCGGCGAAATAGGCGTCGGCAAAGCTGTCCGCGTCCAGACCGCCCAGGCCCATGCGCAGGGCATAGGCCGGGTCGGCCTGCATGATCTCGGCCCGGATCAGCTCGAACGCCGCATCCAGCGGCGCGGGGGCCGACAGACAGGCGGTCAGCGCCGGGCCGGTCGCCACCATCAGCGGCTGATAGGGGATCGGGCAATAGAAATCCGCCTCGGGCAGGATGCCGGTCCGCGACATCAGCACGATCCGCAGCGCCTCTGCCTGCGGATCACGGTCAAAGACCAGATCGTCGCCGTCGCGGCGGAACCGGCCATGCTGGGTCGCGACCGCCATCGCCGCGTCGATCGCGCTAAGCGAGGTGCCCATCACCCCCACCCGACAGGCGGGAACCTTGGCCTCGATCAGGCCCGACCAGGGGCTGGGGAAATAGCTCCGCGTGGCCTCGTCGGCGTCGGGGAACTGGTGCCCCGTCGCAAGGACAGCCCGGTCGAACGGCCCGACCACGCCCGCATCGGTCGCCAGCATCAGCCCGGCAGGGGTCGGGGCGATGTCCTGCACCTCGGTCCCCTCGCGGATGGTGATGACGTGGCCGGCGGCCCGGGCATCGCGCACCAGGATCAGCAGCTGGTCGCGGTAATATTCGCCCAGCAGCAGGCGCGGCGTGAACAGCCGGTCATCCAGATCGCCGCGCGCAAGGCCATAGCGACCCAGCTGGGCATCCGACCGCGCGCGCAGCCAGTCCAGATAGGGGACCACGACGGGCGGGATCTCGATGCTGGCGATATTGGCCAGCATGGCGCGGCTGGCCGCCTCGGAGGAATAGGGCATGCCGATCCCGGCCTGGGGGCCACGCTCCAGCAGGGTGACGGACAGGGGCTGCCCCATCCCCAGCAGATGACGCAGCGTATAGATGCCGGTCGGGCCAGTGCCGATGATTGCGATGCGTCGGGGGGTGATTGGTGTCGGCATGTGGGGGGGCGCCATGTGAATGTCCATGACGGTGAACGCGCGCCGACCGGGCGCGTTCCGGCATCAAATGCTGGTCGGGGGCCCGGTCATCGGCGACAGCGGGTCGATCAGGAAATCCAGCCGCGCGACGGTGCCGCCCGTGGTGCCCCGCGCCAGGCTCAGCGCGCCGTTCAGGGCGGTGGCGAACTGGCGCGCGACGATCAGGCCCAGGCTGTCGGTCGCCTCCAGATCAAAGCCCTCCGGCAGGCCGGGGCCGCCATCGGTGATGGTCAGCACGGCCGCCACGCGCCCGTCGCGCGCGGCGGGGGCCACGGCCAGCGCCACGGCGATGCGGGACGGGCCCTGCGCCGGGGCACCGTGTTCGATGGCGTTCATCACCAGCTCGCTGGCGATCAGGCCCAGGGGCACGGCGGTGTCATGCGGCAGCGGCAGGCTGTCGGCCTGAACCTCCAGCGCGACATCGCCCGCGCCCGCGACCTGGACCACGTCATGAAGCACCTCGCGCAGATAGTCGGCCGCGTCCAGTGTCTGCATGTCGGGCGAATGCAACCGCCGCTGCAGCAGCGAGATCGAGCGGATGCGCGTCTGCGACGCCACCAGCGCCTGGCGCGCGGTCTCGTCCGAGACCTGCTGGCTTTGCAGGCGCAGCAGCGCCGCGACCGTGGACAGGTTGTTCGAGATGCGGTGCTGCAGCTCCGAGAACATCAGGCTGCGGGCATGGGCCAGCCCGCTGGCCCGGCGTTCCGCGGCGGCGCGCTGTTCCAGCGCGCGTCCGGCGGCGGTGATGAAGATCACGTCCGTCGCGATGATCAGCGTATAGAACCCAAGCGCCAGCACAGCCCCCGACGTGATTGCCACGCTGTTCAGCGGTTCGATGAAGAAATACCATGCGATCAGCCCGCAGGCCACGCCCACCGCCAGCCCCGCCCGCAGCGACGCAAAGACCAGCGTCAGCATCACCGCCGGAAAGAAGGTCAGGAACGGAAAGCCCGGCGGCAGCGCCCGGTCCAGCGCAAAGCGCAGCGCGGTGGACACTGCGATGGCCGTCAGCGCCAGCGCCACCTGCAGCCGCACCGAACGGCGCGCCATCAGCGCGCGCCCCAGCCCGTGCAGCAGCCGGTCGGTCAGGCTCTGCGGCGGGCCCTGCGTCATGATCTGTCCCCCGATGCCGGCACGAATGGCCCGTTGCGCGGCATTCTAGCAAGCACGCCGTTCCGGCCAATGCCAGAAAACGACCGGCGGGGAAACCCCGCATGGCGCGCGCCGCCGCATGCGGGTGTCATGCGCGCTGGTCCTTGGCGGTGCCCACGATGACATGGGTCACGATGGTGGTCAGCTCGGTAAAGCCGCCCAGCACCTCGTGGTGGAACTGCTTGTAGCTGGCCAGGTCGCGGCATTCGACGCGCAGCAGATATTCGACCGTGCCGGTGATGTTGTGACATTCGACGACCTGCGGGGCTGCGGCGCAGCGCGCCTCGAAGGCCAGCTGAACCCGCGCCGTGTGCCGCCCCAGCCCCACCAGCACGAAGGCGGCAAAGCCGATCTGGCGCGCCTCCGGGCCCAGAACGGCGCGATAGCCCGCGATGACGCCGCGCCTCTCCAGCGCCTCGACCCGACGCTGGCAGGTCGAGGCCGACACCCCCACGCGCTGCGCCAGGGCCTGATGGGTGATTCGACCCTCTGTGGTCAGGATATGCAGGATCTTGTCGTCGATTGCGTCCATCACGGGTCTTTCCTGCAGATGAGTCGCCATCATCGCGCGGAATACGGACATCCGCCAGCCCCGCCATGCCATGCTGCACCGACGGATCACGGACAGGAGACAGGCATGGATGCGCTGATCGGGCTGGCGGCATTTGCGGCGGCAACCACCGTCACGCCGGGGCCGAACAACACGATGCTGATGGCCACCGGCGCCAATCGCGGGCTGCGGGGCAGTTGGCCGCATATGGGGGGCATCATGCTGGGCTTTGCGGTCATGGTGCTGGCGCTTGGGGCGGGTCTGGCGCCCGCGGTCGAAGGGCGGCCCGGCTTGCGCGCCGCGATGCAGGCGGCGGGGCTGGCCTATGTGGCGTGGCTGGCCTGGCGCATCGCGCGCGCCGCGCCGCCCGGACAGGCGCGGGCGGCACGGCCCGTGACGCTGTGGCAGGCGGCAGCGTTCCAATGGGTCAACCCCAAGGCCTGGGCGATGGTCCTGGCGGCCTTGGCCACGCATGGGGCGGTGCCGGGCGGCCCGGTGACGGTGGCGCTGGTCTTTGCCGCCATCGGGCTGCCCTGTCATCTGCTGTGGGTGCTGGCGGGCGCGCGCATCGCAAGGCTGATCGCGGACCCCGCGCGGCTGCGGCTGTTCAACGGCGCGATGGCGGTCCTGCTGGTGGGGTCAATGCTGCCCGTCCTGCTGTGACGCGCAAAAAGACGCCCCCATGCGGAGGGATCGCAGGGGGGCGTCGGGTACCATGAACGGCAACGGCCGGACCCGCATCGCGGGCCCGGCATGGGATCACATCGCGGGCAGGACGGTCAGGTCGCGGATCTGGCCCTCGGCCTCGATCGTGCCGGCGGCGGTGGCGGCGCCGGTCTCCAGATCGACCGAATGGATGGTGTTGTTGGTCACCAGCCAGGCCATGTTGGCGCCCTCGGCATCGGTCTGCACGTCAAAGGCCATCGCCTCGCCGGGGTTCTCGACGTTCAGCATGCCGATGGTGGCCAGCGTGCCGTCATTGGGCGCCGTCTGCTGCAGCAGCGCGCCCAGCCCTGCGTCGATGTTGTACATCGCGGTCGCATCCGGCGTGCCATAGCTGTTGATATAGGCGGCGGCGGCGACCATCGGGCTGGCTTCGGCGTTCTCGTCCTCGGCGGTCCAGTTCAGGCTGCCGTCCACGGTGACCTCGCCGGTGTCCACGTTCACGCGGTGGTTGGTGGTGCCGGTCATGAAGCGCAGGCGGTCGGCCATCGGGTTGAAATCGACGATCACCGGCATGTCGGTCACGTCCAGCGGCGTGTCCATGGTCGACAGCTCGGTCGCGGCGCCGGTCGCGGTGTCGATGGTGACGATGCGCATGTCATCGGTCACGCCGACCAGCGTGTTGTTCGACGGGCGCAGGTCGATGCCCAGCAGGCGGTCGACGCCCTCGACCTCCATGGTGCCGGTGACCTCCAGCGTCTCGGTGTCGAACATCACCAGGGTGCGGTCGTCGGTCAGGCCGACGCCGGTCGCGGCAGCCGCCGCCGAAATGGACAGCGCGAGGGCAGAGGTCGAGAATGCAGCAATGCGAAACATGGGGATGTTCCTTTCGGTTCAGCTTCTGTCACAGGCGGCGCGTGTCGCCGTCCTTAATGTGGGTGACGCGCCGGATGGGAAACCGGATGCAGAAAAAAAGCACGCACCCCCAAATTCTTTCGCGGCCCGCCCCGCCGATCCTGCGGGCGGTTGCAACCCGGCCGCGCTTTGCGGCAGAAAGGGGAACCAGAACAGGGGGCTTTCGTGACCGAAGACGCCGAACAGCGCAACCGCCGGCTGGACCGCGCCGTGACCGACTGCGCCGAGGGCCGCCCCCAGGGCATCGACGCCATCCTGGAGCTGGAGGGCCCGCGCCTGCTGGGGCTGGCCCGCCGCATCCTGATCCGTCACGACCTGGCCGAGGAGGCGTTGCAGGACGCGATGGTCATGGTGTGGCGCAAGGCCGCGCAGCAGCGGCAGGCCGACGGCTCGGCCCGCGGCTGGATCTATGCGATCCTGCGCAACCGCTGCCTGACGATCCTGCGCGACGGCGCGCGCCTGTCCAGCCTGTCCCCCGATGAGCTGACCCGCATGCAGGAGGCCCGCCAGGAGCTGGTGTCGGACGACGACTGGAAGCTGCTGGCCGGCAAGGGACGGCTTGGCGAATGCCTGGATGCGCTGGACGACCCGGCGCGGCGCGCGATCCTGTTGGCGCATGTCGCGGGCTACAGCCACGGAGAGATCTCGGCCCGCCAGGGGGTGCCGCTTGGCACGGCTAAATCATGGATCCGGCGTGGCCTGGCCTCGCTGCGGGAGTGTCTGTCATGAATGCCTTTCGCGATGACGTGACCGCCTTTGCCGACGATTATGTGCTGGGCCTGATGTCGCCCACCGAGACCGAGCTGTTCGAGGCGCTGATGGCCGCCGACCCCGCCCTGGCCGCCCATGTCGCCCGCCTGCGCGACCAGCTGCTGCCGCTGGACCTGTCGGCCGAGGCGCTGGCCCTGCCCCCCGGTTTCGCCGACCGCCTGCAGGCGATCATCGCGCGCACGCCCCAGGACGGCGCGCCCCTGCCGCTGTCGGGCGACCCCACGGTCGCGCCGGTGCCCGCCAACCTGCCCCGCGCGCCGCGCCGCTGGCTGGCGGGGCTGGCCGCGTCGCTGGTGCTGGGCCTGGCCTTAGGCTTTGGCGGCGCCATGCAGCGCCCCGCCCCCGCGCCCCAGGTCGTGGCCGTGCTGCTGGACGATCAGGGCCAGCCCCGCGCCATCATCGAGGATTACGGCAATGAGACCGCGCAGATCCGCTTTGTGTCGGATGTCGAGGTCCCGCCGGGCTTTGCGATCCAGGCCTGGACCCTGCCCTCGGTCGAGATGGGGCCACGCTCGCTCGGGGTGCTGGACGGGCCGCGGGCGGCGTCGCTGGCGGGGCCGGACCTGCCCGCCCCCGCCGATGCCCAGCTCTATGAGATCACGCTGGAGCCTGCGGGCGGCTCGCCCACCGGGCGCCCGACCGGGCCGATCATCGCCAAGGGGCTGGCCGCCGCGCAGGACATCTGACCGCAGCCAGGGAACGCGCGGCGCTTTTGCCGGTTGAGGGGGGGAACGCAACCCTGCAAGGGACCGATGCCCCCCATGACCGACCGCCCCGGCCTGACCTGCGACGTGGCCGTGATCGGTGCGGGGACCGCAGGCCTTGCCGCCGAACGCGCCGCGCGCAAGGCTGGTGCCCGCACCCTGCTGATCGACCCGGAATTCCGTGGCACGCTGTGCGCCAACACGGGCTGCATGCCGTCCAAGCTGCTGATCGCGGCGGCCCATGCCGCCCATGCGTCGCGCCGCGCGCCGGTCTTTGGCGTGCGTCCGGGCGACCCGGTCATCGACGGCCCCGCGGTGATGGCCCGCGTGCGGGCGGAACGCGACCGCTTTGTGGCCTTCACCCGCGAGGGGCTGGACGATCTGCCCCAGGGGACCATGATCCGGGCGCGTGCGCGATTTGTCGCACCCACCCGGCTGGCGCTGTCAGACGGGCGCCAGGTCCAGGCGGGCGCGGTGGTCATCGCCACCGGATCGACCGCGCTGGTGCCCGGCCCCTTCCGGGATCTGGGCCCGCGCATCCTGACCAACGAGACCGTGTTCGAGCTGCCCGACCTGCCCGCCAGCCTGGCCGTCATCGGCGGCGGCCCCATCGGGCTGGAGCTGGCGCAGGCGATGGGCCGCCTTGGCGTGCCGGTGACGCTGTTCGATCAGGGCGACCGCCTTGGCAAGGCGCGGGGCGATGCGGTCCATGACGCGCTGCGCACGGCCGTGGCGCGCGACATCACCCTGTGCCTGGGGGTTAAGACGACGCCCGAACCCGCCGATGACGGCATCCGCATCCGCTGGTCTGGCGCGTCGCAGGGCGCGCAGGTCTTCAGCCATGTGCTGGTCGCCACGGGCCGCCCGCCGAACCTGGAGGGGCTGGACCTTGCGGCCTCGGGGCTGGCGCTGGACGATCACGGCACGCCGGTCTTTGACCGCCTGACGATGCAATGCGGCGATGCGGCCATCTTCATCGCAGGCGACGCCGATGCCGATGCGACGCTCTTGCACGAGGCCTCGACCGAGGGCGCCATCGCCGGGCGCAATGCCGCGACCCATCCCGATGTGACGCCGGGCACGCGCAGCCCGGCCTTTGCGCTGACCTTCACCGACCCGCCGCTGGCCTCGGTCGGCGCGGGGCCGGGCGATGGCGTGATCTGCGGCCACAGCGACTACGGCAACCAGGGCCGCGCCCGGACCGAGGCGCGGGCCGAGGGCGTGATGACCATCCATGCCGACGCCCAGGGCCGCCTGATCGGCGCCGATCTGTGCTGTCCGGGGGCCGAGCATCTGGCCCATCTGCTGGCCTGGGCCGTGCAGTCGGGGGCCACGGCATCGGGCCTGCTGGAAATGCCTTTCTATCATCCGACCCTGGAAGAAGGCATGAAGGCCGCGCTGCGCCAGATCTGCCGCGAAACCCGCCAGCCCGAACCCGACAGCCGCGATTTCGGCCAGGCCCCCGGCGCATGAGGTGACCGAATGACCGAAGCGATCCACGATCTTGACCACGGCTTCTGGACGATCCGGGGCGATCTGCGCATCGGCGGCGTGCTGAATGTCGGCACGCAGGCGGCGCTGGTGCGGCTGTCCACGGGGCGGTTCGTGATGCTGGACAGTTATCCGCTGACGGGGGCTGTGCGCGATCAGGTGATGGCGCTGACCGATCAGGGCCGCGCCATTCAGGCGGTGCTGAACCTGCACCCTTTCCACACGCTGCATTGCGCGACCATCGCCCGCGACCTGCCCCATGCGGCGCTGTTCGGCGCGCATCGCCACCGCCTGCGCCACCCCGATCTGGATTGGCGCCCCGAGCCCGTCGAATCGCCCGAAGTTCAGGACATGTTCGCCGACGATCTGGTCCTGTCCCTGCCGCGCGGCATCGACTATGTCAGCCGGAACGAACGCGTCCATGCCGGATCGCTGCTGGCCTGGCACCCGGCCAGCCGCACGCTGCATGTCGATGACACGATCAACCTGATGCCGGTGCCGGGCCTGCTGCGCCGCCTGTTCCCCGAACCGCGCGTCTTTCTGCACCCGACCCTGCCGCAGGCGCTGCTGCCCCGCGCGGGCGCGGTGCGCGATTTCCGCGACTGGCTGCACGGGCTGGCGGCGCTGACGCGCGATTTACGCTGGCTGTGCGCGGCCCATTCCGGCCTGCGCGAATTCGCGCCCGGTCAGTTCAAGGACGAACTGCTGGCCGCCTTTCGCCGGGTCGAGGACAAGCTGGCCCGGACCGAGGCGCAGCGCGGCTGATCTTGCCTTCCGCCCCGCGCCGCTGTCAGATCGCGGCAAAACGGGGGGACGACGATGATCGACATGGGACAATTGCCCGACGGGCGGCGGGTGCAGGCCGTGGACCTGCAATCGGGGCGCCTCAGGGCGCGGGTGCTGACCCTGGGCGGCATCATTCAGGACCTGCGGCTGGACGGGGTCGATCGCCCGCTGGTCCTGGGCCATCCCGACCCCGCCGCCTATCTGGACCCGTTCCGCCATGTGGGCGCGCTGGTCGGGCGGTTCGCGAACCGCATCGCGGGGGCACGGTTCCGCCTGTCGGGGCGCGATCACGCGGTCGACGCGAACGAGGCGCCGAACTGCCTGCATGGCGGCAGTGCGGGTGCCTCGGTCCGGCTGTGGCGGATCACCCGCGCGGCCCCCGATGCGGTGAGCCTGGCGCTGGATTTCACCGACGGAGAGATGGGCTTTCCCGGCGCGATGCAGGCCCTGGCCACGCTGAGCCTGTCGGATGTGGGTGGCGTGGCGGGCGTGACCGTGGCGCTGCAGGCCACCGCGACGCGGCCCACGCCCTGCAACCTGACGCATCACGGATACTGGACCCTGTCGCCCGACGGGTCCGGCGACCACCTGCTGCAGGTCGCGGCGGACCGCTATCTGCCGGTCGATGACGCGCTGATCCCGCTGCCGGATGCGCCTGCGTCGGTCGCGGGCACGCGGTTCGATTTCCGAACGGCCCGGCCCCTGGGTCGCGCGGGGCTGGACCATTGCTTCTGCCTGTCGGACGACCACCAGCCGCTGCGCGAGGTGGCGCGGTTGACCGCCCCCGACCTGCGGCTGCGGGTGCTGACCACCGCGCCGGGGCTGCAGGTTTATGACGGCGCGCATTTCCCCGATGCGGGCCTGCCCGGCCACCCGGGCCAGACGGCCCGCCCGCAATCCGCCGTGGCCTTCGAGGCGCAGGAATGGCCCGACGCCCCGAACCGCCCCGACTTCCCGCCCACGATCCTGCGCCCCGGCACCGTCTGGCGGACCGAGACGCGCTATCTGCTGGACCGTCCCTAGCCGACCGTGACCGTGGCCTGACCGTCCGGGAATTGCGGGTGCCGCGCGGTGATGCGGACCTGACCGACCTCTCCGGTCAGGCGCAGCAGCAGGCCCGTCGTGCCCCCCTGCAGCATGCGCAGGTCGGGGCCGATCAGCCGCGCGGGGCCGTCCACCGTGACCGCGATGCCCGCATCCAGGAAGGGCAGCCGGTTGCCCGCCTGGTCCAGCGCGCGCAGCATCACCCGCAGGTCGATATCCGCATCCGCCGGCAGCGCGTCGCGGTCGGGCGCGACCTGCAGCGTTGTGGGCAGCGGGTCGGCCACATAATCGCGCACCGCGACCTGTTCGCCCTTCAGCCAGCCGGTGATGCGGCCCGGATGCCAGCTCATGCCCCACTGGCCCAGCTCCTCGGCGCTGATATGGCGGTGGTCGATGATGACGGGCGGATGCGGCAGATGCGGGAACCGGGCGCGGTCGGGGCCCACGCGGCGGGTGACGCCCGCGCATTCGAATTCGACCTCGTCACAGTTGGTCAGGATGATCAGGGGCAGGACGCCGCCGATATTGCGCTCTCCGCGCGCCCAGAAGGTCACAGGCTCCATCACGATGCCTTCGGCGGGCGGCTTCTGGCTGCCATAGGCATGGGCCGCGAATTTCGGCTCTCGCCAGATGTCCATGACCCCGTGATGGCAGATGCGGTCGCCCGCGCCGAAATCCTTGTGCGTGTTGTAATCGAACATGCACCAGCCGATGCATCCCGAGATCGCCGGATCGCCATGGGCAGCGTTCAGCACCTCAAGGTGGCGGATCACATGCTCCATCTGGCGCAGCTCCGGGTCATGCGCCTTGGTCGGGAACATGTGGCCGTTATATTCGGTGACCAGATAGGGGACAGGTTTCTTGATGCCCGTAACCTCTTCCACCGGGCGCAGTGGGGTGCGCGGCCGGTTGATCAGCGGCAGCTCGGATTCGTCCAGGATGAAATCGTTCATCGTATAGACATCCTCCAGCAGCTCGCTGTCGGTGATGCAGCGCACGCCGCCGATGGCCCGCGTCGGGTCCAGCTCGCGCGCCAGCGCGTTGGTGCGCACATAGAAATCGTGGCTGTCCGGGCTTTCGTTGATGCGCACGCCCCAGATGACGATGCTGGGATGGTTCCAGTCGCGGGTGATCATGGCGCGCACGTTGTCCACGCTGCGGTCCTGCCAGGCCTCGTCGCCGATATGCTGCCAGCCGGGGATCTCCTCGAACACCAACAGCCCGATCTCGTCGCAGCGGTCCAGGAACCATGGGCTTTGCGGATAATGCGAGGTGCGGACCATGTTGCAGCCCAGATCATGGCGCAGGATCTCGGCGTCGCGCTCCTGCGCGTGTCGGCCCGCGGCATAGCCCTGATGCGCCCAAGCCTGATGCCGGTTCAGCCCGCGCAGCTTGATCGGCTGGCCGTTCAGCAGGAACCCCTGCGGCGTCCATTCCGCGGTGCGGAAGCCGAAGCGGTGCGTGGTCACGTCACCGCTGTCGGGCAGGGTCAGTTCCACCGTATAGAGCTGCGGGTTGTCAGTGGACCACAGCGACAGGCCGGTCAGGCCCGACAGGGTCAACTCGCCCTCGCCCTCCACGGTGGCGATCTCACGATCACCGTCCAGCAGGCAGGCGCGGATCGGGCCGGGGGCGGTGACCTCGGGGCGGATCACGGCGGTCTTGGCGTCCGACAGCGCGTCGGGCGTCAGGATGCGGGCATTGGTCAGGTGCCGTTCGGGCAGCACCATCAGCCAGACATCGCGATAGATCCCCGCATAGGTCAGATAGTCGATCTGCGCGCCAAAGGGCGGGATGGCGGGGTTTTCCGACCCGTCGATCCGCACCGTGACCAGATTGTCGCCGGGGCGCAGATGGTCGGTCAGATCGGCCACAAACGGCGTATAGCCGTCGGGATGCGCCACGACCTGGACCCCGTTCACCCAGACTACATTGTCGGCCATCGAACCGTCAAAGCGCAACTGCACCCGGCGGCCCGCCCATGCGTCATCCCACGCGATCACGCGCTGATAGGTGAAGGGGCGCTGATAACAGGCCTCGTCGAAATAGCTCAGCGGCAAGTCGACGGCGTTATGCGGCAGCGTCACCGACGCGCCCGAAAGCGGCGCGGCAGGGTCGGCGGCCCCTTCAGCAAAGATCCAGCCGTGGTTCAGTTTTTCGATGGTCCGCATGTTCACCACTCCGCAAAGCTGCCGTCGGCATGGCGCCAGACGGGGTTGCGCCAGCGGTGCCCTTGGGCGGCCATCTGGCGGACCTTGTCCCCGTTCACCTCGATGCCCAGACCCGGCCCTTGCGGGATCGTGACGAAGCCGTCGTCATAGGCAAAGACCGACGGGTCGGTCAGATAATCCAGCAGGTCGCTGCCCTGATTATAGTGGATGCCAAGCGACTGTTCCTGGATGAAGGCGTTATAGCAGACCGCGTCCAGCTGAAGGTTCGCGGCCAGCGCGACGGGTCCAAGCGGGCAGTGCAGCGCTAGCGCCACGTCATGCGCCTCGGCCATGGCGGCGATGCGATAGGTTTCGGTGATGCCGCCCGCATGGCTGGGATCGGGCTGGATGATGTCAACATAGCCGCCCTGCAGGATCGCCTTGAAATCCCACCGGGAATACAGGCGTTCCCCAAGCGCGATGGGGGTGGAGCAGTGGTTCGCGATCTCGCGCAGCGCCTCGGCATGTTCCGACAGGACGGGTTCCTCGATGAACATCAGGCGGAAGGGTTCCAGCTCACGCGCCAGAACCTTGGCCATCGGGCGATGCACCCGGCCGTGGAAATCGATGCCGATCCCGAAATCGGGGCCCATCTCCTCGCGGATGGCCTGCACGCGCTCCAGGACCTGATCGACCTTGGCGTGGCTGTCGACGAACTGCATCTCCTCGGTGCCGTTCATCTTGACGGCGGTAAAGCCCCGGTCGCCGCAATCGCGCGCCATCCGCGCGGTGTCGCCCGGACGGTCGCCGCCGATCCAGCTATAGACGCGGATGCGGTCGCGCAGCTGCCCGCCCAGCAGGGCATGGACCGGCACGCCCAGATCCTTGCCCTTGATGTCCCACAGCGCCTGATCCAGCCCCGCGATGGCCGACATGTGGATGCCGCCGCCGCGATAGAAGCCGGCGCGATACATCACCGTCCAATGGTCCTGGATCAGGCGCGGGTCGCGGCCGATCAGATAGTCCGACAGCTCCTCGACGCAGGTGGCGACAGAGGCGGCGCGGCCCTCCAGAACGGGTTCGCCCCACCCGCTGATGCCCGCGTCGGTGCTGATCTTGACGAAGCACCAGCGGGGCGGAACGATGAAGGTCTCGACGGCGGTGATTTTCATGGGCGGTCCTCAGAATTGGGGGCCTCGAAGGCGGGGGCCGCGTGCTGGCGGCCCGTCAGGAAGGCATCGGCGACCAGACGCAGCGGCGCCAGGTCCAGATCGCTGTCGCCCGCCGCGACCAGATCGCGGAAGCGGGCGTAAAGGCGGGAATATTCGCGGTTCTCTCCGGCGGTCTGCAGGCCCGGCGCGGTGAAGCGCGCGCCCCCTTCGGAGAGGGTCGCCGCGCCCGCATCGGTGTCAAAGGCGATCTGCCATGTCTCTCCCCCCGTCACGCGCCAGTCGAAATGCGCGGCGATGGGATGGCCCGCCTCCAGGCTCAGATCGGCCGCGATGGGGGTCTGGCGGTTCGCGGGCACATGCAGGTCGGCATCGACCAGCCGCACGCCGGGGATCAGCGCGGTCAGGATCGACAGCGCGTTGATGCCGGGGTCAAAGACGCCCAAGCCGCCGGGCTGCCAGATCCACTCCTGCCCCGGATGCCATTTGCGCACATCCTCGCACCAGTCGATGCGGACGGCGCGGATGCGTGTCCGGGCCAGCCAGTCGCGGGCGGTATCCACCGCCGCCGCCTCGCGCGAGTGCCAGGTGGCGTAAATCGTGACGCCCTGGCGCGCGGCCTCGGCCTCAAGGACGGCCATCTCGGACAGGGTGGCGCCGGGGGGTTTCTCCAGCATCAGGTGGCGGCCTGCGCGCAGCACCGCCATCGCCTGATCGAACCGCCCCTGCGGCGGGGTGCACAGCGACACCGCGTCCACATCACCCAGCATCTCGGCCACGTCGCGATGGTTCGCGACGCCGTCCAGTGTCGCATTGCGGCTGGCGATGGCGGTCAGCGTCACACCATCGGTCGCGGCAATGGCGGGCAGGTGCTGGGCGCGCGCGATGGTGCCCAGACCCACAAGTCCGATGCGCAGGCTCATCTCAGCCGCTGCCCGGTCTGGGCGTCGAAATAGAACGCATGTGCCGGATCAAAGGTCAGGCCGACGCTGCCGCCGCCCGCCGGGTCCAGACGCTGCGTGGTCTGCACGATCAGCTTTTCGCCCGAGGGCGCGCGCAGATGCGCGAAGGTCGTGCCGCCCAGATTCTCGGCCAGTTCCACCCGGAAAGGGCCGTCGGCAGTCAGGGTCAACGCGTCGGGGCGCAGCCCGATCTCGACCGCGCGGCCATCAGTCAGGGCGGGGCTGGTGGCGGGCAGGGTCGCGTCAAAGGCGGCCGTCACGACCTGTCCGCCCTGCACGCGCCCGGCCACGAAATTCATCGCCGGGCTGCCGATAAAGCCCGCGACAAAGCGGTTGTCGGGGTCGTCATAGAGCCGCATCGGGCTGCCCACCTGCTCGATCCGGCCCGCGCGCAGGACGACGATCTTGTCGGCCATGGTCATCGCCTCGACCTGGTCATGGGTGACATAGATCATCGTCGCGCCCAGCTCTCGGTGCAGGCGCGCGATCTCGGCGCGCATCTCGACGCGCAGCTCGGCATCCAGGTTGGACAGCGGCTCGTCGAACAGGAACACCTTGGGGCCGCGCACGATGGCGCGCCCGATCGCCACGCGCTGACGCTGACCGCCCGACAGGTTGGCGGGCTTGCGGTCCAGCAGCGGGTCAAGCTTCAGGATGCGGGCGGCCTCGGCCACTTTGGCGGCGATCTGGGCCTTGGGGTGGCCGTTCATCTTCAGGCCAAAGCCCATGTTCTGGGCGACCGTCATATGCGGATAAAGCGCATAGGTCTGGAACACCATCGCCACGCCCCGGTCGGCGGGGTCGGCATGGGTGACGTCCTGGGCCTCGATGCGGATCTCTCCGGCGCTGGTCTCCTCCAGGCCCGCGATCATCCGCAGCAGGGTCGACTTCCCGCAGCCCGAGGGGCCGACAAAGACGCAGAACTCTCCCTGATCGACCTCCAGGTCGACGCCGTGAATGACCCGCACGGGGCCGAAATCCTTGGTGACGCGGCTTAACTGGACGCCGGACATGGCAACCTCATGCTTGCTTGTGTTCGGGGAACCGCCAGGTGTCGGCGGTCGCGGCGATCTGGGCCGCTGCTTGGGTGACGGGACCGGCCAGCGCCAGCAGTTGCGCGCGGCTGGTCGTGGCCGTGGTGGTGGTGACCGAAATCGCGCCCAGCACCCGCCCGGTGCCCGACAGGATCGGTGCCGCGATGCAGGCGATGCCGATCTCGTGCTCCTCGTCGTCCAGGGCATAGCCGCGCTGGCGGATGCGAACCAGTTCTGCGCGCAGCGCCTCGGGCGTGGTCAGGGTGTTGGGCGTATGCGCGTGATAGGACTGCCGAGACAGGGCGGCGGCCAGCTTGTCCTCGGGCAGATGGGCCAGCATCGCCTTGCCCACGCCGGTGCAATAGGCGGGGCCGACCTTGCCCGATTGGGCGAACATCTCGACCGGCAGCTTGGCGTTGCGCTTGTCCACATAAAGGACCGCGCCGTTGTCCAGCTGCGCCAGATGCACCGTCTGGCCCAGATCGACCGCCAGCCGGTCCAGCACCTCCTGCGCTAGGGGCGCCAAGCTGGACTGCGCCCAGGCCGCATGGGCCAGCCGCACCAGCCGCATGCCGGGGGCATAGGTCTGGCGGTCGTCGTCATAGGCCAGCATGTCCTGATGCGTCAGCGCCTGCAGGAACCGGTACAGCGTCGCCTTGGGCAGGCCCGCCATCGGCAAGATCTCGGCAAAGCGCACCGGCCGCCCGAAGGCCGCCACCAGGTCCAGCACGGCCAGCGTGCGGCCCACGGTGCCGTCGGTCGTCTCGCGTCCCTGCCCTGTCACGGCGTCCTCCCTCGTTGTTGACAGGCTATGCGATTCGCAGCATAGTTTCAATATTCAAAACTAAGTTTCATTATGTGGAACCAAAATGGGAGGGAGACCATGGTCCATCTGAGAAAAGGGCTGGTGCTGGCGATGCTGCTGTCCACCGCCGCCCCCGCCTTTGCCAAAAGCCGGGTTCTGGTGTTCAACAGCAACGCATCCGACCCCGCCCCCAAGGCCGCGTTCGAGCAGCTGGTCGCGGATTTCGAGGCCGAGAACCCCGAGATCGACGTGCAGGTGAACACCTTCGACCACGAGGGCTACAAGACCGCGATCCGCAACTTTCTGACCGCCGATGCGCCCGATGTGGTGTTCTGGTTCGCAGGCAACCGCATGCGCCCCTTTGTCGATGCGGGCCAGTTCATGGACGTGTCGGATGTCTGGGCGGAACACGGGCTGACCGACAGCCTGTCCTCGACCCTCTCGGCGATGACCATCGACGACAAGCAATGGGGCGTGCCCTTCACCTATTATCAGTGGGGCGTCTACATGAACCGCGACGTCTATGCGCAGGTGGGCGTCGAGCCCGCCGACACATGGGAGGGGTTCCTGGCCAATTGCGAGGCGTTCAAGGCTGCGGGCATCGACTGCCTGACCACCGGGTCCAAGGCGCTGTGGCCGGTGGCGGGGCTGTTCGACTATCTGTCGCTGCGCACCAATGGTTATGACTGGCACATGCAACTGACCAACGGAGAGATCCCCTGGACCGACGACAGCGTGCGCGCGGTCTTTGCCGAATTCGAAAAGGTGCTGCCCTATGTCTCGGCCAACCATGCCGCGATCGACTGGCAGGATGCGGTGTCGAACCTGGTGCAGGGCAAGGCCGCCAACTACGTCATGGGCAATTTCGCGGTCGCCAGCTTCAAGGATGGCGGCATGACGGATGACAGCCTGGGCTTCATGTCCTTCCCCACGATCAACGCCGACATCCCCCGCGCCGAAGAGGCCCCGACCGACACGCTGCACATCCCCGCGGGCGCCAAGAACCCCGACGATGCCAAGCTGTTCCTGGCCTTTGCCGCGCGTCCCGACGTGCAGACCACGCTGAACGCGGCCCTGGGCCAGCTGCCGGTCAATGCCGAGGCGACGGTGGGCGACGACCCCTTCCTGCAGGCCGGGTTCGAGATGTTGTCCACCGCCGAGGGCGGCATCGCGCAGTTCTTTGACCGCGACGCGCCGCCGGAAATGGCCAAGGCCGGGATGGAGGGCTTCCAGGAGTTCATGGTCCGCCCCGAACGCCTGGACGCCATCCTCGAACGGCTGGAGCGTCAGCGCCAGCGCGTCTACGCCCAGTGATCCCGTCGCGGGCAGGGACGCCCCTGCCCGCGCGTTTCCCCGCAAGATGAAGGTGGCACCATGACCGCCCTGCCCGACACCCCCCCGCCGCGCCGCCGGTCCCGGCGTCAGCTGACGCCCTGGCTGTTCCTGGCGCCGGGCCTGCTGATGTTTTCGGTCTACGTGATCATCCCGATCTTTCAGTCGGTCTGGGTCAGCTTCCACGATTGGGACGGGCTGGGCCCGATGACCTGGGTCGGCCTGGCCAATTACGACGAGCTGTGGTGGGACGAGGCCTTTTATACCAGCCTGAAGAACAACGTGATCTGGCTGGCGTTGTATCTGCTGGCGGTGCCCCTTGGGCTGATGATCGCGCTGTTCCTGAACCAGACGATCCGCGGCATCCGCATCTACAAGTCGCTGTTCTTCTTTCCTTTCGTTATCAGCCAGGTGGTCGTGGGGCTGATCTTTTCGTGGTTCTATGCGCCGGGCTTCGGGCTGCTCTATGCGCTGATCGAATGGGCCACGGGCACGGGCGTCGCGATCCTGGCCGACGAACGCTTCGTCACCTACGGCATCATCGCGGCGGGCCTGTGGCCGCAGATTGCCTATTGCATGATCCTGTACCTGACCGGCCTGAACGCCGTCGCCCCCGACCAGATCGAGGCCGCGCGGCTGGACGGCGCCAAGGGCTGGCGAATGCTGTGGCATGTCGTGCTGCCGCAACTGCGCCCGGCGACCTTCATCGCCGTGGTCGTGACCGTCATCGGTGCGCTGCGCAGCTTCGATCTGGTGAGCATCATGACCTCGGGCGGGCCCTTCGGGTCGTCGCGCGTGCTGTCCTATTACATGTACGAACAGGCGCTGTCGGAATACGGCTATCGCATGGGCTACGGCGCGGCCATCGCGGTCGTCCTGTTCGCGATCATGATGATCTTCATCTCGGGCTTCATCTGGAAGATGTGGCGCGACGAGAAAGGGGCCTGACCCATGTTCCCCCGTCCCATCCAGACGATGTCCCCCGCAGCGCAGCGCACCTACAAGATCGTGCTGCCGATCATGCTGATCCTGTGGCTGCTGCCGCTGCTGGGGGTCGCGATGACCTCGGTGCGTCCGTCGGGCGATCTGGCCGCGGGCAACTATTTCGGCATCCCCTCGCGGCTGGCCTTCGAGAATTACGCCGATGTGTTCCGCAATTCGCCCCTGGCACAGTACCTTTGGAACAGCTTTCGCATCACCATCCCGGTGATGATCGGCGCGGTGGCGCTGTCCTGCCTGACCGGATTCGCGCTGGCGGTGTACAAGTTCCGCCTGTCGCTGCTGGTGTTCTTCATGTTCGTGGCGGGCAATTTCGTGCCCTTCCAGATCCTGATGGTGCCGGTGCGCGACCTGACGGTCGATCTTGGATTGTACAACACCATCACCGGGCTGGCGCTGTTCCACATCGCCTTTCAGACCGGGTTCTGCACGCTGTTCATGCGCAACTTCATCAAGGCCCTGCCGCGCGAACTGATCGAGGCCGCCCGCGTCGAAGGCGTCACAGAATGGCAGATCTTCTGGCACATCGTCCTGCCGCTGGTGCGGCCCGCCATCGCGGCGCTGTCGGTGCTGGTCTTCACCTTCATCTGGAACGATTATTTCTGGGCCATGGTGCTGACCACGGGTGCCAGCACGCAGCCGGTGACGGCGGGCCTGAACAGCCTGAACGGCCAGTGGATCGCCGCCTGGCATCTGGTCAGCGCGGGGTCCATCCTGGCCGCCCTGCCGCCCGTGCTGATGTTCTTCCTGATGCAGCGGCATTTCATCGCCGGACTGACCCTGGGCGCGGTGAAATGAGGCTGTGGCGCATCGACACGCCTGCCCAGACTATGGTCCTGGCCAGCGACGGCGGCATAGCCTGTTGCCATTACTGGGGCGCGCCCCTGCCCGGCGACACCGACCTGGACGCGCTGGTCGCGGCGGCGGCGGGCGGCATCACCGGCGGCATGCTGGACGCGCTGCCGCCCCTGTCGCTGATCCCCGAGGCGCGGCGAAGCTTTCCAGGCCAGCCGGGGTTGGTCGCGTTCCAGAACGGCCTGCCACTGGAGCCGGAGTGGCGGTTTGACGGCGCCGATCAGGGCGATGCGCTGACCCTGCACCACGTCGCGCCGGGCCTGCGGCTGGACATCACCATCCGCGCGATGGATCACGGGCTGATCGGCCTGTCCGCGCGGCTGTCGTCCGACGCGGCGCTGACGCTGCACCATCTGGCGCTGGCCCTGCCGGTGCCTGCGCATCTGACCCAGCTGACCGAACTGGCGGGCCGCTGGACGCGCGAATTCCAGCCGGTGACCAGCACGCTGGACCACGGCGCGCGCCTGCGCGATGCGCGCACGGGCCGGTCGGGACACGAACATCCGCCGCATCTGTGGCTGACCGCGCCCGGCACCACCAACACCGGCGGAGAGGCCGTGGCCCTGCATTACGGATGGTCCGGCGGCCACCGCATGCTGGTCGAGGCCCTGCCCGAAGGCCGCCGCCAGATCCAGCTGGGCCATTGCTCAGGGTCCGAACGCGCGCCCGGCACGGTGTTCCAGACCGCAGAGATCTGGCTGGCCCGCGGCGATGCGGGCCTGAACAGCGTGGCGATCCCCTTCCAGCGCGCGATCCGCGACGCCCTGCCGCCCGCGCGCCAGCCCCGCCCGGTGCATTACAACGGGTGGGAGGCGATCTATTTCCGCCATGACGCGGCCGAGCTGTCCGACATCGCCGAACGCGCGGCGGCCCTGGGGGCCGAGCGGTTCGTGCTGGACGACGGCTGGTTCGGACAGCGCGACGACGACACCTCGTCCCTGGGCGATTGGGCCATCGACCCGCGCAAGCATCCCCACGGATTCCAGCCGCTGATCGACAAGATCCACGCCCTGAACATGCGCTTTGGCCTGTGGTTCGAGCCTGAGATGATCAACGAGGACAGCGACCTCTATCGCGCCCATCCGGACTGGGTGCTGGGGCCGGCGGACCAGATCCGGGGCCGCAACCAGCTGCATCTGGACATGACCCGCGACGATGTGCGCGACCACCTGTTCCACCGCGTCGGCGGCATCCTGGGCACGTGGGACATCGACTATGTCAAATGGGACCACAACCGCCTGACGCCCTATCCCGACGCGGGCCAGACGCGGGGCGTCTATGCGCTGTTCGACCGGCTGCGCGCGGCCCACCCGCAGGTGGAATTCGAAAGCTGCGCATCGGGCGGCGGCCGCATCGACGCGGGCATCCTGACCCGCTGCGGCCGCGTCTGGCTGTCCGACAGCAATGACGCGATCGAACGGCTGCGCATCCAGCATCACGCCGCGATGCTGCTGCCCGCCTGCGTCACGGGCAGCCATGTGGGCCCGCGCGACTGCCACACCTCGGGGCGGGTGCTGCCCATGGCCTTGCGCGCCTGGACGGCGGCACAGCGCCACATGGGCTTCGAGATGGACCCGCGCGAACTGACCGAACCCGAGGCCGAGACCCTGACCCGCGTCACCGCCTGGTGGAAGGCCAATCGCGACTGGATGATGGCGGGCGACATCTGGCGGCTGGACCGCCCCGCGGGCGCCCTGGCCGAGATGCAGATGGCCGCGGACGGCCATCGCCTGGTCGTCTTTGCCGCCCAGATCGACGCGCCCGTGGCGGTGCAGCCGCCGCCCTTGCGCCTGACCGGGCTGGACCCGGCGGCGCAGTATCGTCTGACGATGCTGGAACATCCGCGCGGGCATCCCAGTTCCGTGGTGGCGCTGTCGCGGGGGCCGGTGACCCTGCCCGGCGCGGCGCTGATGGCGAATGGGGTTGCCCTGCCGCCCGCGTTCCCGCAGACCATCGCCGTCATCGAAGGGGTGAAACTGTGACGATAGACTGGATCGCCGCCGATTGGGGCACCACCAACCTGCGCCTGTGGGCCATGTCCGGCCGCAGCCCGGTCGAGGCCCGCAGCAGCGACCAGGGCATGGCCAGCCTGACCCCCGATCAATTCGCACGCGTGCTGGCGCAGGCGACCGATGGCTGGCCCGCCGTCCCGGTCATCGCCTGCGGCATGGTCGGCTCACGCCAGGGCTGGGTCGAGGCCCCCTATGCCGCCGTCCCCTGCCCCGCCACCCCGCGCATGGTCGCGGTGCCCGGCGATCCGGGCGGGCGCCCGGTGCGCATCGTCTGCGGCATCCGCCAGGACGCCCCCGCCGACGTGATGCGCGGAGAGGAGACCCAGATCGCGGGTCTTCTGGCGCTGTCCCCGGACTTCGACGGCATCGCCTGCCTGCCCGGCACGCATACGAAATGGGTCCGCATTTCCGCCGGAGAGATCTGCAACTTCAAGAGCTTCATGACCGGAGAGATCTTCGGCCTGCTGGCGGAACAGTCGGTCCTGCGCCATTCGGTGGGCACGGGCGCCTGCGATCCGGCGGTGTTCCGGGGCGCGGTCTCGGACGCGATGGCGCGGCCCGAACGCGGCTATGCCGGGCTGTTCCAGCTGCGCGCGGAATCGCTGCTGGCGGATCTGGACCCGGCCACGGCCCGCGCCCGCCTGTCCGGCACGCTGATCGGGTGGGAGCTGGCCGCCGCCCGCCCCTGGTGGCTTGGCTGCGACGTGACCATCATCGGCGCGCCCGCGCTGTCGGCGCTCTATGCCGAGGCGCTGACGGCGCAGGGGCTGGCGCCCGCGCGCATGTCCGTGGCCGACGCGACCCTGGCGGGCCTGGCCGCCGCCCATCGCCAATTCCTGCAAGGATGATCCCATGTCCCGCCCCCTGATCGCCATCCTGCGCGGCCTGACCCCGCAAGACGCCCCCGCCATCGGCCGCGCCCTGATCGACGCCGGCATCACCCGGCTGGAGGTGCCGCTGAACTCTCCCGACCCGCTGGACAGCATCGCGCGTCTGGTGCGCGATTTTGGCGACGTGGCGCAGATCGGCGCGGGCACCGTGCTGACGCCCGACCAGGTCACGCAGGTGGCCGATGCGGGGGGCCGGATGGTGCTGTCGCCCAATTGCGACGCGACCGTGATCCGCGCCACCGTGGCCGCAGGGATGGCCAGCTATCCCGGCGTCATGACCCCGTCCGAGGCCTTTGCCGCGCTGGCGGCGGGCGCGACGGGGCTGAAGCTGTTTCCCGGAGAGCTGATCGGCCCCACGGGCCTGCGCGCCATGCGGGCGGTGCTGCCCCAGGGCACGGAATGCTGGGCGGTGGGCGGGGTGTCCGCGGATACCATGGCCGACTGGCGGCGCGCGGGGGCGGCGGGGTTCGGCATCGGATCGGCGCTGTACAAACCCGGCGATGATGCGGCCACGGTCGCGGACAAGGCCCGCGCGATGGTCGCGGCATGGGAGGCATCGGCATGATCTTTGACCCCACCCCCTGCACCCTGGGCGAGGGCGCGCTGTGGCATCCCGACCGCAACGCCCTGATCTGGTTCGACATCATCCAGAAACGCCTGTTCCTGAAACCCCAGGACGGCGCGCGCCAGCACTGGGATTTCCCCGACCACGTCTCGGCGGCGGGGCTGGTGGACCGCGACCGCATCGTCGTGGCCTCGGCCCGGGCGCTGTCGCTGTTCGATCTGCGCGATGGGACCAGCACGCCGCTGGTGCCGCTGGAGGCCGACAACCCGGTGACGCGCAGCAATGATGGCCGCGCCGATCCGCAGGGCGGGTTCTGGATCGGCACGATGGGGCTGAACGCCGAACCGGGCGCCGGGTCGATCTGGCGGTACCACAGGGGCGAATTGCGCCGCCTGTTCCCGGCCATCACCATCACCAACGCCATCTGCTTTTCCCCCGAGGGCGATCTGGCGCATTTCGCCGATACCGACCGGTCGATGATCTGGCAGGTCCGGCTGGATCGCGACGGCTGGCCCCTGGGCGACCCGCAGCCCTTCATTGACCTGTCGGCCGAAGGGCTGAACCCCGACGGCGCGGTGATCGACAGCGAAGGCGGGCTGTGGTCGGCGCAATGGGGCGCGTCCCGCGTCGCGCGCTATGACCGTCAGGGGCGGTTCGACCGGGCGATCGTGCTGCCCGCGCGGCACGTGTCCTGCCCGGCCTTCGGCGGGGCCAGCCTGACGACGCTGTTCGCGACCTCGGCGCGTCAGGGGCTGGACGATCCGCAGGCGGGCGACGGCTGCACCTTCGCGGTCCCGGCAGGCGTCGCGGGACAGCCCGAACATCGGGTGATCCTGTGCTGAGGGTCGCCCACCTGCCCGTTCCTCGGGCAGGCACGCATGGGCTGTTGCCGCGCTGCGGCAGGGGCAGCGGTTCGGAAAAATGCGCGGAACATGACTATGGCATTGATCTTGGGCCTGCCGTAAACCGGCAGCGACGGTGCCATGGGTGCCAAAAGCGTAAGTGCTGAGTGACAAGAGGGACGGCCATGACCAAACGGGCGCTGATTACCGGAATTACCGGGCAGGACGGAAGCTATCTGGCCGAACTGCTTATGGAAAAGGGCTATGAGGTCCACGGAATCAAACGCCGGTCGTCCTCGCTGAACACGCAGCGCATCGACCATATCTATCAGGACCCCCATGCCGACAACGCGCGCATGTTCCTGCATTACGGCGACCTGGGCGACACCTCCTCGGTGATGCGCATCATGGCCGATGTCAAACCCGACGAGGTCTATAACCTGGGCGCGCAGTCCCATGTCGCAGTCAGTTTCGCCACCCCCGAATACACCGCCAACGTGGACGCCATCGGCACGCTGCGCATCCTCGAGGCGATCCGGTTTCTGGGGCTGGAGGAGAAGACCCGCTTCTACCAGGCCTCGACCTCCGAGCTCTATGGCCTGGTCCAGGAGATCCCGCAGCGCGAGACGACGCCCTTCTATCCGCGATCGCCCTATGCGGTGGCCAAGATGTATGCCTATTGGATCGCGGTGAATTATCGCGAGGCCTATGGGATCTATGCCTGCAACGGTATCCTGTTCAACCACGAATCCCCCCGCCGCGGAGAGACCTTCGTCACGCGCAAGATCACCCGCGGTCTGGCCAATATCGCCCAGGGGCTGGAGGATTGCCTTTACATGGGCAATATCGACGCGCTGCGGGACTGGGGTCATGCCAAGGATTACGTCCGCATGCAGTGGATGATGCTGCAGCAGGACGTGGCCGAGGATTTCGTGATCGCCACCGGGGTCCAGTATTCCGTGCGCCAGTTCATCGAATGGTCGGCGGCGCATCTGGGCATCACGCTGCGCTTTGAGGGCACGGCCGAGGCCGAGATCGGCATCGTCGAGGCGGTGACCGGCGATCAGGCCCCTGCGGTCAAGGCGGGCGACGTGATCGTGCGGATCGACCCGCGCTATTACCGCCCGACCGAGGTGGAAACCCTGCTGGGCGATCCGACCAAGGCCAAGGAAAAGCTGGGCTGGGTCCCCGAGATCACCACCCAGCAGATGTGCGAGGAGATGGTGGCCGAGGATCTGAAATCGGCCCGCCGCCACGCCCTGCTGCGCACGCATGGCTATGACATGCCCCTCTATCACGAAAGCTGAGGCCCGCCATGACGCGCATCTTTGTGGCAGGACATCGCGGCATGGTCGGCAGCGCGATCCTGCGTCAGCTGCAGGACCGCGATGGCGTCACCCTGATCACCCGCACCAGCGCCGAGCTGGACCTGACCGAACAGGCCGCCGTGCGCGCCTTCATGGCGGCGGAACGGCCCGATGCGGTGATCCTGGCCGCGGCCAAGGTGGGCGGCATCCATGCCAACAACACCTATCCGGCGGAATTCATCCACCGCAACCTGATGATCGAATGCAACGTCATCCACGAGGCCTGGGCCCATGGCGTCACGCGGCTGCTGCAGCTGGGCTCCAGCTGCATCTATCCGCGCGAGGCAGATCAGCCCATCCGCGAGGACGCCCTGCTGACCGGCCCGCTGGAGCCCACGAACGAGCCCTATGCCATCGCCAAGATCGCGGGCATCAAGCTGTGCGAAAGCTATAACCGGCAATACGGCACCGATTACCGGTCGGTGATGCCGTCGAACCTGTACGGTCCGGGCGACAATTTCGACCCAGAGAACAGCCATGTGATGCCCGCCCTGATCCGCCGCTTCCACGAGGCCGCGCGCGACGACCTGCCCGAGGTGGTGATGTGGGGCACCGGCACGCCGCGCCGCGAATTCCTGCATGTGGACGACATGGCGCGCGCCTCGCTGTTCGTGTTCGACCTGGACCGCGCCGCCTATGACGCGCAGACCGAGCCGATGCTGTCGCATCTGAACGTCGGCTCGGGCACCGACATCGCCATCGGCGAGCTGGCCGCCATGGTGGCCGAGGTCGTGGGCTATCGCGGGCGGATCACCAACGACCTGACGCGCCCCGACGGCACCATGCGCAAGCTGATGTCCTCGGACAAACTGACGGCGATGGGCTGGCGGCCGCAGGTCGCGCTGCGCGAGGGCATCGCGGATGCCTATCGCTGGTTCCTCGCACATCACGCGGGCTGAGCGCATGGCCGGGACACAGGGCAAGCTGATCGCATTCCGCGCCGACCGCATGGGCGGTCGGCTGATCGCGTTGTTGAACACGCTGCGTTTCGCGCGCAGCTATGACCTGCCCTTCGTCGTGCATTGGCGCGACAGCGACGGGCTGGGCGACGGGTCGGAACTGTTCCACCCCGATTTCGTGCGTGACCATTTCATCGACAAGCCGACCTATCGCCAGATGAAGGAAAGCGCGACCGCCATCGGCACCGTGATCCACAGCCAGACCCGTGAGGCCTTCCTGCAGCATCTGGAGGGCGGCATGCACGTGCTGCTGGACCCGCCCTTCGACGTGCTGCGCCTGCCCTTCGAGGACGAGGCGCAGGTCGCGCGGACCTTCCGCGCCGTGGTCGACGACCTGCCGCTGAACCCGGTTCTGGCGCAGCATCTGGACGCGCTGCGCGACCAGCTGCGCGACGGGCGGCGGACGGTGTCCTATCACATCCGCCGGGGCGATCTGACCAGCGACATGCGCGCCATGAACCGCGCCTGGCCGAACAAGTTCGTCCCCGACGAGTTCTTCGAGACCCATATCCGCGCCAATCTGGAGGGCGACGGCACCCGCACCATCCTGTTCAGCGACAATCAGGCCGTGCTGGACCGCTATACCGCGATGTTCCCCGGCCTGCTGACCTTCGCGCGCATCGCCGATACCAGCGCCCTGACCGAGGTGCAGCGCGACGCGCTGGAGCTGTTCGCGATGTCGCTGTCTGACCTGATCGTGGCGCCGCCCTCGTCGGCCTTCAGCTCGACCGCCAAGACCATCGGCGGCGGCGATTTCCGCGACGTCGAATCCCAGATCACCCCCGAGGCCCGCCACGAGGCGCTGGACCTGCTGGCCGCCCGTCTGCGCGACGAGCCGCACCTGTTCGCCAACGAGGGCGAGATCGGCCAGTATCTGGTCTATGCCTGCGAGCATCTGGTCAAGACCGGGCGCCGGGCCAAATTCATCCGCATCGCCCGCCAGCATATCGAGGGCGGGCTGAACATCGCCTTCGTCCACGCGATGACCGTCCGCGAGATGTATTTCGACGGCCAGTATCAGCAGATCTGCGACATGCGCGCCGCCATCGACCGCGGCTTTGTCGCGTTTCAGCGCAGCTTTGCGCAGGTCGCGCTGTATCACGGGCTGGCGCTGTTGATGCTGGGCCGCAGGCAGGCGGGGCTGCAGCAGATCACCTCGGCCTTCTGGCACGAGCCGGTGGAGGGAGAGATCAATGCCCTGGCGGGCCTGTTGCGCGCCCAGGGCGATTTCGACGACAGCAACTTTTGGATCACCGACCCCGAGATCGAGCGGCTGTTCCCCAACCGCTTCGTCGTCGATCACGTCCGCAACTATTACACCCCGCTGATCGACGCGGGCGTGCTGGGGTTCGAACGGATGGTGCCCACCAACCGGGTGATGGTCTGGGAATGGCCCGATTTCACCCGCTCCGACCTGCGCGGGCATTACAAGTTCCGCGGCCATTTCCGCACCATCCTGCGGATTCTGGAACGCCGGGTCTGGTCGCCCGACCTCAAGCCGCATTTCGACAGCTTCACCGGCATGATCGCGCTGCGCGAGGGCGATCTGGACCAGGCCGAAACCATGCTGACCGAGGCCATCGCCGCCAAACCGCAGATCGCCATCTTTCACAAGCGTCTGGCCGAGCTGCGCCACGAACAGGACCGCCACCTGGAGGCCCTGGCCGCCATGGACGAGGCGATCCGCCTGGCGCCGCGCGCCTCGATCCTGCGCGCGCTCAGGGCGCTGTTCCAGATGCGCGCCGGCGACACGCCCGGCGCGGCCGAGGCGCTGGTCGCCCTGATGGACGAGGGGCGGCTGCTGTTCCCGTCGATCCTGTTCCTGGCGGCCGATGCCGCGCAGGCGGCGGACCGGGTGCCCGACGCCATCCGCCTGCTGGAACGCGGGCTGGCGCTGGCGCCGCTGAACTGGCGGCGGCAATGCGACCTGGCGCAGATGAAGGCCGATCAGGGCGACGATGCGGGCGCACGGGCGGTGCTGGACTGGACGCTGCAATGGGCGGACGACCACCCGCCGCTGGTCATGCTGAACACCGACCTGCTGATCCGCGCCGGTCAGCGCGACGAGGCCCTTAGCCGCCTGCAGCGGCTGATCAAACGCTATCCCGACAAGCAGCAATATGCCCGTCGCCACGCCCGGCTCAGCAAGGGCTGACAAAAGGGTGGCGTTCCGCATCAGCCAATGGAATACCACCCCGCATGAGCGATAACAGCCCCCCCCGCGGACGCGTGCATCTGCTGGTCTTTTCGGACGGCACGCAGCCCTATCACGACAATGCCCGGTTCCTCTGCGACAGCGCGGCGGGGGCGGGTTTCGACAGCGCGATCCATTACACCGCCGACCGGCTGGAGGCCGACGGCTTCTGGGACGCCAACCCCACCGTGCCCCGCGACGGGCGCGGCGTGGCCTTTGGCGCGTGGCGGCCCTTCGTGGTGCGTCAGATGCTGTCCCAGGTCGGGCCCGACGACGTCGTCGTCCATCACGACACCGGCAGCCACGCGCCCGGCGCGCTGCGCGGCCTGCCGGCCCTGCCCGACCGGCTGCTGGCGCTGTGCCGTGCCGCGCCGCAGGGCTTTGTGCATGGCAGCGCATCCGCCTGGTCCGCGCAGGAGCATCTGACCAAGCGCGACGCCCTGACCCTGCTGGAGGCCGACACCCCCGAGGCCCGCCAGGCGCCCTTCATCCATGCCAGCCCGCTGTTCTATCGCCCGACCCCGGACGCGCTGGCCTTTCTGGACGATTGGATGCAGGCCTGCGCCGATCCGCGCCTGCTGACCGATCAGCCCGACCAGACCGGCAATCCGAACCCCCTTATGCGCCGCCACCTGCATGCCGAGGCCATCGCCTCGGTCCTGGTCCACCAGTCCGGCGCGGCCTATCTGGACCTGCACGGTGCCGCCCCCGACATGCTGGAAAGCCAGCGCCGCCGCATGGCGCCCATCGCCACGCCCTCGGCCCATCTGGCGGTGATCGGGGGTGTCATCCAGCGCTTGCAGGCGCAGGGCGACGACGGCGTCATCGACGCGATGATCCCCGCCCTGACCGGCGCCCCCCCGCGCCAGGTGCCCCGCAACCGCCCCAGCCCAATCGTGCTGCGCGAGGCCACGACCCTGGCCACCCAAGGCGGCGGCGCAATCTGCCGCGACCATCTGCAGCATGTGGTCAGCCAGAACCGCATCCTGGCCGCCCGCCTGCACGGCCTCAAGGACGCATTCGAGCTGGAGCAGGACTTCTGGCGTACCGCCACCGCCCATGTGAACCTGCAGCTGGCCGACCGCGCGATCGAGGGCGTGCCCGTCGCCCCCGACGATCTGCCCGCGATGGTCCACCAGGCGCTGCGCCAGACCCTGGACGACATGGCCGACCTGGCAACCGTGCTGATGGCCGCCTGTGTCTGGGCGCGCATGGCCACCCCTGCGCGCGACGCGTTCAAGGCCGCCCATGGCACCCATCGCGACGGGCCGGGCCACGGGGCGATGCTGCGGCTGGTCGATGCGCTGGCCGCGCAAGGCTTTCCCGACCCCGCGCTGGAGCAGTCCGGCGATATCGAGCGGTTCGACCGCCAGCTGAACGACCTGGTCGTCCAGTGGCTGGACGGCGCGACCTGAGGCCGGCGTGACCCGGTCCTCCACCCCCCGCACGGCCCTGGGGCGCGGCTTGATCGCCTGGCTGGACCGGCGGACGCCCGGGGTGGGGCTGGTGGTGGGGGCGCTGTTCGTGGCCGCCGCCCTGACCCCCAGCCTGATCCCCCGCAGCCCCGACATCCAAGGCATCCTGGCAGGCACCAGCTTTGCCGCCGGATATGGCGCGACGGTCGCGGCGGGGATGCTGTGGCGCTATCTGCAGCTGCCCGGCCTGCCCGACCGGCAGGCGCGCATCGTGGTGCCGCTGATGGGGCTGGGCGCGCTGGCGATCATCCTGGTGTTCCTGGCGCGCTCGACCCGCTGGCAGAACGACATCCGCGCCGCCATGGCCCTGCCTCCGTCCGAAGGCGCCGCGCCTCTGATCGTGGCGGGCCACGGCATCGTGGTCGCCGCCGCCCTGCTGATCGTGGCCAAGCTGCTGGCGGCGCTGGTCCGGCTGGTCAGCCGCCACATCGCGCGGGTCCTGCCGCCCCGCCCGGCGCGAGTCCTGGGCATCGTCATCACGCTGTTTCTGGCCCAGCAGGTGTTCAGCGGCGTCCTGCTGCGCGGCGTGGTGCGCAGCATCGACACCAGCGCGCAGGCGCTGGACGCGCTGATCCCGGCCGACCTGACGCCCCCCACCGGGGCGTTCCAGCCCGGCGGCCCCGGATCGCTGGTCGCCTGGCAGGATCTGGGCCGCGAGGGGCGGATCTTTGTCGCAAACACCCCCGACCCCGACAGCCTGACGGCGGTGACGGGCCGCCCCGCGCGCCAGCCCCTGCGCGTCTATGTCGGCCTGAACGCCGCCCCCACGCTGGAGGCCCGCGCCGCCCTGGCCGCGCGCGAACTGGAGCGGGCGGGCGGGTTCGAACGCGCCACGCTGGTCGTGGCCATGCCCACCGGCACCGGCTGGATGGACCCCGCCGCGATCGAGCCGCTGGAGATGCTGAACCACGGCGACGTGGCCACCGTGGCGCTGCAATATTCCTATCTGCAAAGCTGGATCTCGCTGCTGGTCCAGCCTGATTACGCGACCGATGCCGGGCGCGCGCTGTTCGCCGCCGTCCACCGCCTGTGGCTGGAACGCCCGCCCGAGGCGCGCCCGCGCCTCTATCTCTACGGTCTCAGCCTGGGCGCGCATGCCTCGCAGCAATCGCTGCGCCTGCACGAGATGCTGGACCGGCCCGTCGATGGCGCGCTCTGGGTCGGGCCGCCCTTCGTCAGCCCGCTGTGGCAGACGCTGACGGCGGAGCGCGACCCCGGTTCCCCCGCCTGGCTGCCGCAGCTGACCACCGGAGAGGTCGTGCGCTTTACCGACGGGCGGCGCGACGATATCGGCGACGGGCCCTGGGGCCGGGTGCGCATCGTCTATCTGCAATATGGCAGCGACCCGATCGTGTTCTTCCGCCCCGACAGCGGGTTCCGCCCACCCGGCTGGCTGGCCTATCCCCGCGCGCCCGAAGTCTCGGACGCGCTGCGCTGGTATCCCATCGTGACCCAGCTGCAGCTGGCCTTCGACATGGCCATCGCGCTGGAGGTGCCGATGGGTCACGGGCACCTTTACTCCTATGTCGATCACATCGACCCCTGGCTGGCGGTGACCGACCCGCCGGGCTGGGATGCCGACCGGCTGGCCGCGCTGCGGGCGCATTTCCGCGCCCGCGAACAGGCTCTGGCCGCGCCCTAAAAGGCGATCTGCACCTTCATCGCCCGGCTGCGGTCCGAGGCGAGGGCGAACCCCTCGACCGCGCGCTCCAGCGGCACGGTATGGCTGATCAGCGGCGTCACGTCGATCAGCCCCTGCCGCATCAGCGCGATGCCGGTCGCGAACTCGTCGTGAAAGCGGAAGCTGCCGCGCAGGTCCAGCTCCTTGGCGGTGATGGCCATCATCGGCAGGCTCATGTCGCCCCCCAGGCCCAGCTGCAGCACGACGCCCCTCGGGCGCATCGCGCCGATGCCTGCGACCAGCGCGGGCTGCGCGCCGGTGCATTCATAAAGCACGTCGAAATGCCCCTTGTCCGCGCCATATCCGGCCAGACCCTCCGGGTCGCGGGCCAGGTTCACGGTCAGGTCCGCCCCCACCTGCCGCGCCAGATCCAGCGTGTAATCCGACAGATCCGCCGCCACGATCTGCGCCGCCCCCGCCCGCCGCGCGGCCAGCACCGACAACAGCCCGATGGGACCGCAGCCCGTGACCAGCACCCGCGCGCCCAGCATCGGCCCCGCCCGCCCCGTGGCATGCAGCGTGACGGCCAGCGGCTCGGCCATGGCGGCCTGTCCCGGGGTCAGCCCGGTCGCATCCACGCATTGCGCCACATCCGCCACCAACAGCTGCCGGAATGCGCCCTGCACATGCGGAAACGGCATGGCCGAGCCATAGAACCGCATGTTCAGGCAGTGATTGGGCAGCCCTTCGCGGCAGAACCGGCACCCCCCGCAAGGCCGCGACGGAGACACCGCAACCAGCTGGCCGGGCGCAAACCCGGTGACGCCCTCGCCCAGGGCCTCGACATGGGCCGAGACCTCATGGCCCAGGATCATCGGCTCTTTCAACCGGATCGCGCCGAAACCGCCATGGTTGACGTAGTGCAGATCCGACCCGCAGATCCCCCCGGCGGCCAGGCGCAGCAGCAGTTGGCCGGGACCGGGCGCGGGGTCGGGACGCTCTTCCAGGCGCAGATCGCCTGCGGCATGGATGACCAGCGCGCGCATCACGCCACCTCACTGGGCAGGGCGCGGCCCGCGAAATGCGCGGCCAGATTGTCGCGCAACAGCTGTCCCATGGCGCGGCGCGTCTCGACCGTGCCGCTGGCGTGATGGGGTTGCAGGACCACATTGCGCAGCGCCAGAAAGCGCGGGTTCAGTGCCGGTTCCCCCTCGAACACGTCCAGCGCGGCCCCTGCGATGCGCCCCCCTTCCAGCGCCTCCAACAGCGCGTCCTCATCCAGGTTGGCGGCGCGCGAGATATTGACCAGCATGCCATCGGCCCCGAGCGCCTCCAGCACGCGGGCATCGACGATATGGCGCGTCTCGGGCGTGGCCGACAGGGCCATGACCAGCAGGTCCGACTGCTGCGCCAGGCTCACCGCATCGGGCAGGAAGGTCCAGCCGTGGGGTGCGTCCGCCTTGGGCGCGCGGCCCGAATAGGCGATGGGCATGCCGAATGCCGCCAACCTCTGCGCCACGGCCATGCCGATCCGGCCCAGCCCCAGGATGCCCGCGCGCCGCCCCGACAGCCGCCGCTGCAGCGGATAGCCGCCCTGCGCCGCCCAGGACCCGTCGCGGACCCAGGCCTCGGCCCCGATCATGCCGCGCGACAGGGCCAGCGCCATGCCGACGCCCAGATCGGCGACATCCTCGGTCAGCACGTCGGGCGTATTGGTCACCCGGATGCCCCGCGCCCGCGCCGCCGCCAGATCGACCGCATCGGTGCCCACGCCATAGACGCTGATCACCTCCAGCCGCGGGCAGGCGGCGATCAGGGCGGCATCCGCGCCCAGCTCTCCGCGCGTGGCGATGGCGCGCACCTGCGCGCCGTGCTGGGCCAGGAAGGCCGCGCGGTCGGGGGCCTCGAACAGGCGGTGCATGGTGAACATCTGCTCCAGCGGCTCCTGATCCCATGCGGGATAGGGGCCCATCTGCAGGATCTGGGGTCGCGACATTGGTCCTCCGGCGGCTTGACAGGCTTTGTTAACGATACCATAGTGACGGGAAATACGCCTGTCCATCGTCAAACTCGCCCGAAAGGTTGCCCCATGACCAACCCGCTTTTCGACCTGACCGGCCGCCGCGCCCTGATCACCGGATCGTCGCAGGGCATCGGCCTGGCGCTGGCGCGCGGGCTGGCACAGGCGGGCGCACAGGTCGTGCTGAACGGGCGCGACGCGGGCCGCCTGGCCGAGGCGGTGGCGCAGATCCCCGGCGCGGTCGCCTTGCCCTTCGACGTGACCGACCACGCCGCCGCCCGCGCCGCCGTGGACGGGTTCGAGGCCGATCACGGCCCCCTGCACATCCTGGTCAACAATGCGGGCATGCAGTTCCGCGCGCCGCTGGAGGAGTTTCCCGCCGACGCCTTCCAGCAGCTGCTGCAGACCAATGTGGCCTCTGTCTTCAACGTGGGGCAGGCGGTGGCGCGGCACATGATCGCGCGGGGCGCGGGGCGCATCATCAACATCGCCAGCGTCCAGACCGCGCTGGCCCGCCCCTCCATCGCGCCCTATACGGCGACCAAGGGCGCGGTGGGCAACCTGACCAAGGGCATGGCCACCGATTGGGCGCGCCACGGGTTGCAATGCAACGCCATCGCGCCTGGCTATTTCGACACGCCGCTGAACGCGGCCCTGGTCGCCGACCCCGATTTCTCCGCCTGGCTGGAGAAACGCACCCCCGCTGGCCGGTGGGGCCGGGTCGAGGAGCTGGTCGGCGCCTGCATCTTTCTGGCCTCCGACGCGGCCAGCTTCGTGAACGGCCATGTGCTTTACGTCGATGGCGGCATCACCGCATCCCTCTGACCGGACAGGACCCGACCCATGACCCAGACCACAGCCCTGATCGGTGCAGGCGCGATAGGCGGCGCCATCGGCGCGCGCCTGGCTGCGACCGGCACGGTGCTGGCCGTCTTTGACCTGGACCCCGCGCGCCTGGCGCCCCTGTCCGCGCTTGGCGCGCGGGCCGCGACCAGCGCGGCGGATGCCGCACGCGGCGCGCAGGCGGTGATCCTGTCGCTGAACGCGCCCCATATCGTGGACGCCGCCGTCTTTGGCCCCGACGGCGTGGCGGCGGGGGCGGCGCCCGGCACGCTGATCATCGACATGTCCTCGATCGACCCGGCGGCCACGCACGATCTGGCGGCGCGGGCGGCGCTGCGCGGCCTGCACTGGGTCGACAGCCCGCTGTCGGGCGGCGCGCCCAAGGCCGCGACCGGCACCCTGACGCTGATGCAGGGGGGTGACGCGGATCACGTCGCCCGCGCCCAAGCGGTGCTGGCGCGGGTCGCGTCGAACCAGACGCATATGGGCCCGGTGGGCGCCGGACAGACGACCAAGCTGATCAACCAGATCCTCTGCGGGCTGAACTTCCTCGCCGTGGCCGAGGCCACCGCCCTGGCCGAGGCCGCGGGCGTCGCCGCCGACCGCATCCCCGCGGCCCTGGCGGGTGGCCGGGCCGACAGCGCCATCCTGCAGGAATACATGCCCCGCTTTGCCGCCCGCGACTATCGCCCGACGGGGCGCATCGACAACATGGTCAAGGACCTGAACGGCGCGCAGGACCTGGCCCGCGCGACCCACACACCCATGCCGCTGACCGCCCTTTGCGCCGAGATCCACCGCCTTCTGACCGCCCAAGGGCTGGGCGATCAGGATCAGGCCGCGCTGATGGAATTCTTTCCCAACCCCCTGGCCAAGGAGCCCACCCGATGATCACCCGCTTCGCCCTGTTCCAGGGCCGCATCCGCGACGGCCAGGACGCGGCCTTCCGCGCGGCCATCCTGTCCGAGGTGCTGCCCGAATGGCGCGCCTTTCCCGGCGCCCTGTCGGTGCGCGTGAACTTTGCCGAGTTTCGCGACGATGGCGCGCCCTCGATCCCGATGATCCTGGCGATCAGCTATCCCGATCTGGACACGGTCCATGCCGCCCTGGCCAGCCCCGCCCGCACCCGCGCCAAGGCCGCGACCGAGGCGGTTCTGGCGCGGTTCTTCGACGGCCAGATCCACCATCACGTCACGACGGCGCATGATCACGACCTGACCCCGGCTTGAAAACCGCCGCCCGATCCGGGACAGTGACCGCAGCCCCCGCACAGGCCCACTCATGACCCGCCGCGCCCCCACTATGATCGACATCGCGCGCCTGGCCGGGGTGTCGCCCATGACCGTCAGCCGCGCCTTCAAGGATGACGGCCGCGTCAGCGACACCGCCCGCGCCGCCGTGATGCAGGCCGCCGAACAGCTGGGCTATGTCTTTGACAGCACGGCCAGCGCGCTGCGGTCTCAGCGCAGCGATTTCGTGGCGGTGACCATCCCGTCCATCAACAACGCCAACTTTGCCGATACGGTGCGGGGGCTGTCGGACGGGCTGCGGGCGCGGGGCTTGCAGATCCTGCTGGGCTATACCGATTACGACGTCCAGACCGAGGAGACCCTGATCGCCCAGCTGCTGCGCCGCCGCCCCGAGGCGATGGTCGTCACCGGCGGCACCCATACCGACCGCGCCCGCGCCCTGCTGGACAAGGCCGCCATCCCCGTGGTCGAGATCTGGGACCTGCCCGCCCGCCCCATCGGCCATGTGGTGGGCTTTTCCAACGCCGCCGCGATGGGCATGCTGGTCGATCACCTGGTGGGCCAGGGCCGCCGCCGCATCGCCTTCATCGGCGGGGACGCGGCCCGCGACACCCGCGGCACCGACCGCAGGCGGGGTTTCGTGGCCGCGATGCGGCGCCACGGGCTGGACGCGACGCGGCTGATCGATGCCGGCGCGCCGCCCATCTCGATGGCCGAGGGGGCGGCGGCCATGGCCGAGCTGCTGGCGCGGCTGCCCGATACCGATGCGGTGGTCTGCGTGTCCGACCTCTCGGCCTTTGGCGCGCTGTCGGAATGCCAGCGGCGCGGCGTGGCGGTGCCCGACCGCGTGGCCATCGCCGGTTTCGGCGATTACGAGATCGCGGCCATTTGCGTCCCGCCCCTGACCACCGTGAACCCCTTTCCCGGACAGATCGGCGCGCAGGCCGCCGCCCTGATCCTGCAGGCGCTGGACGGCACCCTGCCCGACCCTGCCCTGATCGGCATCACGCCCCAGCTGATGACCCGCGCCAGCACCGGTTCCTGACGATTCCCTAACGCAGCGTGCGCAAGCGGTGTACACCCTGTGCCCCTCCGGTGCAGCCCCGGTGCACGCCCCGTGCGGCCCGAAACCCAGCATCTGCTGGGCCCGCGACACCCACCCGTTGCGCAACGCATCAAAGCAACGCCCGCAACGCAACAGGGGGACGGTCGCCCGCCCCCCTCACAATCAGCGGCTGGTGATGGAAGTCACGATGGCATCGCCGTTCTGCGCGATGAAGGCGTCCCAGACCGGGCGCACCGCCTCCTGAAAGGCCGCCGCATCGACATCGCGGTTGATCTGCATGCCCTTGCCCTCCAGATCGGCCAGCATCTCCTCCTCGTGGTCCTGCGCAAGGCCACGCTGCATGGCCACGGCCTCGGTCGCGACCTCCTGGACCAGGGCCTGATGTTCCTCGGACAATCCGTTGAACTTGTTCATGTTCATGGCCAGCGCAAGGGCCGAATAGGCATGCTGGGTCAGCGACAGGTAATCCTGCACCTCGTCGAACTTGAAGCTCTGGACGATGCCCACGGGATGGTCCTGCGCATCGACCACGCCGGTCTCCAGCGCGGTGTACAGCTCGGCCACGGGGATCTGCTGGGGCGTCGCGCCAAGCGCCTGGAACATGTCCGACAGCGCCTTGGAATTGTTGACCCGCATCTGCAGCCCGGCCACATCGCCGGGCTGGGTGATCGGCCCGCGATTGTTGGTCATGTTGCGATAACCGTTTTCCGGATAGCCCAGCATCTTCAGGCCATGGCCCTGAAATTGCTCGCTGATCCCCTGACCGACTTCGCCGTCCAGCACGGCATAGGCATCCGCCCGCGTCGGAAAGATGAAGGGCAGCTCGAACGCGCCCGCCTCGGGGACGAGGCCGGTCATGTTGTTCAGGCCGGTCATCACCACGTCGATGATCCCCGATCGCGTGCCATCCACCATGGCCGCGTCATTCCCCAGTTGGCCCTGGGGAAAGATGGTGACGGTGATCTCTCCGCCGCTGCGCTCCTCCAGCTGTTCCTTCAGGAACAGGGCCAGGTTCTGCTGCAGGTCGGTCTCGGGCGCGGCATGGGCCAGGCGCAGGGTGGTCTGGGCCTGGGCGGCCAGACTAGCCACCGACAGGATGGCGGCCAGGCAGGTGGTGCGGAACAGGGTCGTCATGGTTGGGTCCTCCCTCAAGGATGTCAGCCGCCCAGAATCCGGGCGGGCACGGTAATCAGTTGCGGAAACAGGATGAACAGGCCCAGAAGGACCACATAGCCCAGGATGAACGGCCCGACGCCGCGCACGGCCTGGCTCATCGGCACGCGGCCGACGCCGCAGACGACGTTCAGCACCGTGCCCACCGGCGGCGTGATCAGCCCGATGGAACAGTTCAGGATGAACATCAGCCCGAAATAGACCTCGTCGATCCCGGCCATGCGCACGACGGGCATCAGAAGCGGCACCAGGATCAGCACCGTGGGCGACAGGTCCATGACCATGCCCACGGCCAGCACCAGCAGCATGATGACCAGCATCAACAGGCGCGGGCTGTCGATCAGCGGTTGCAGCAGGGCGGCCAGCTGTTGGGGCAGCTGCGCGACTGTGATCAGCCAAGCCGCGACCATCGCGCAGCCCACCAGGAACATCACCATCGCGGTCGACCGCCCCGCCTGGATCAGCACGTCGACAAAGCCCCGGAAGGTCAGTTCGCGATAGATCACGGTCGAGATGACGATGGCATAGACGGCGGCCACCACCGCGGCCTCGGTCGGGGTGAAGGCGCCCGAACGGATGCCGCCGATGATGATGACCGGCAGAAGCAGCGCCCAGATGCCCTCGCGCAGCGCCTTCCAGCGTTCGGCGCGGGTGGCGCGGGGCAGGACCTCGATCTCCTCTCCGCGCATGATCAGGGTCCAGATGGTGACCAGCATCAGCGCCATCATCAGGCCCGGTGCGATGCCCGCCATGAACAGTTTCGCGATCGAGATGTTGCCCGCCACGCCCACCAGGATCAGCGGCAGCGAGGGCGGGATGATCGGCGCGATGATGCCGCCCGATGCCAGCAGGCCCAGGCTGCGCCCCTCGGGGTAGCCCGCCTTGCGCATCATCGGATAGAGGATCGAGACCAGCGCCGCCGCATCCGCCACCGCCGATCCCGACAGCCCGGCCAGCACGATGGCCGTCAGGATCGCGACGTATCCCAGGCCCCGCGCCGATGCCCGACCAGGGCCATGGCCAGCGCCACGATGCGCGTGGACAGCCCGCCGCGCGACATGACCTCTCCGGCGACCAGGAAGAACGGCACCGCCAACAGCGGAAAGCTGTCCACCCCGTTGATCAGCGACTGCGCCAGGATGTCGGCGCTGAACAGGTTCATGTGCACCATCAGCGCCATCGACGACAGCAGCAGCGCGAAGGCCACGGGCAGACCCGCCAGGATGCCCAGGAACAGCACGCCGAGGAACAGGGCCAGGGTCATCTCAATGCTCCTGCCGGGTGGCCAAGGGCGGGCGGTCGGGACCGAAGATGCGCACCAGCGCCACCGCCGCCATCAGCACCGCCGACACCACCCCCGCCAGATACAGAAGCCCCGACGGCAGTCCCGTCAGCTGAGAGATGTTGTTCCAGTTGGCCAGCGTCTGCCGCCAGGCGCCCACGAACAGCATCAACACCGCGACCAGCACCACCACCCAGCAGATGCGCCGCAGGATCGGCACGAAACGCGGCATCAGCGCCTCGGAGAATTCCGACAACTGCAGATGCTCTCCCCGGCGCAGGGCCACGGCCGCGCCCAGCATGACCACCCAGACAAACCACAGGCGCGACAGCTCGATCGTGACGCGCAGCCCGCTGGAGAAGCCATAGCGCATGACAACATTGGTAAAGACCAGCACGATCATGCCCGCCAGCAACACCGCCATGATGATGTCTATCATGCGCCACAGCGCCTCGATCGCGGCTCTCATGCGGTCATCCCCCTCTTGTCCTCGGTCGACATGATATCGTTACCATGCCCTCTGTCAATCACGTCTGTCGCTTGACCGGACGGTTCATGACATCTGGACATCCGCGCAGGGGTGATCATGGTCGGCCCAACAAGAGGGAGAGTGCGATGAGCTATCTTGGCATCGATCTGGGCACATCGGGGCTGCGCGCCCTGCTGGTGGATGACGCGGGCCGCCCCCTGGGCGCGACGGAACGCCATTACGGCGTGGCCCACCCCCATCCGGGCTGGTCCGAACAGGACCCTGCCGACTGGATCACCGCCTTTCAGGGCGCGGTGGCCGACCTGCGCGCGGCGCATCCCGAATTCGCGGATCTGCGCGGCATCGGCGTGGCGGGGCACATGCACGGCGCCTGCGTGCTGGACGCGGCCGGCCGCGTGCTGCGCCCGGCGATCCTGTGGAATGACACGCGCAGCCATGCCGAGGCCGCGGTCCTGGACGCCGATCCGCGGTTCCGCGCGCTGACCGGCAACATCGTCTTTCCGGGCTTTACCGCGCCCAAGCTGGCCTGGATGGCCGCGCATGAGCCGGACCTGTTCGCGCAGGCTGCCCGCGTGCTGTTGCCTGCGGCCTATCTGAACCTGTGGCTGACCGGAGAGGCGGTGGGCGATCTGTCCGACGCTTCGGGCACGGCCTGGCTGGACACCGGGGCGCGCGACTGGTCGGATGACCTGCTGGCCGCCACCGGCATGACCCGCACGCAGATGCCCCGCCTGGTCGAGGGGTCCGGCGCGGCCGGACGGCTGCGCGCCGATCTGGCCACCGAATGGGGGCTGTCCGCGCCGGTGACCGTGGCCGGGGGGGCGGGCGACAATGCCGCCGCCGCCTGCGGGATCGGCGCGATGGCCGAGGGGGCGGGGTTCGTGTCGCTTGGCACCTCGGGGGTGCTGCTGGCGGCGCGCGACGGCTATGCGCCCGCGCCCGACACGGCGCTGCACAGCTTTTGCCACGCGGTGCCGGGGCGCTGGTATCAGATGGGGGTGATGCTGGCCGCGACCGACAGCCTGAACTGGCTAGGCCGCGTCACCGGGGCCAAGCCCGCCGCGCTGACCGCCGATCTGGGGCCGCTGCGCGCGCCCGGCCCGGTCCGCTTTCTGCCCTATCTGTCGGGCGAGCGGACGCCGCATAACGACCCCGCCATCCGCGGCAGCCTGACCGGGCTGGCGGCGGCGACCGACCGCGACGACCTGACCCGCGCCGTGCTTGAGGGGGTGGCCTTCGGGCTGGCCGACAGCTTGGCGGCGCTGCAATCGACGGGCGCCCAGCCCACGCAGCTGATGGCGATCGGTGGCGGTGCGCGGTCGGAATACTGGCTGCAGGTGATCGCCACCGCGCTGGACGTCACGCTGACCCTGCCCGGCGATGGCGAATTCGGCGCGGCCCTGGGTGCGGCGCGGCTTGGCATGGTGGCTGCGGGCGCGGGCACGGTGGATCAGGTCATGACGCCGCCGCGCGTCACCCGCCACGTGGCCCCGGACCCGGCGCTGCGCGACGCCTTTGCCCAGGCCCATGCCGATTTCCGCGCGGCCTATCCGGCGATCCGCAGCGTCCAGTAGGCGTCACAGATAGTTGCGCGCCACGGCGATCGCGACAGCCTGGGTGCGGCTTTTCGCGCCCAGCTTGCTGCAGGCCTTGATGGCGCGCTGCTTGACGGTCGATTCCGCGATGGACAGCAAGGTCGCCGTGTCGGCCTGCCCCAACCCGTCGCGGAAACAGCGCAGCACGTCCAGCTCGGCCGGGGTCAGGGCGGCACGGTTCAGCACCAGGTCGGTCCAGAGCTGGAACTTGGCCCGGCACAGCGCGATCTCCTCATCGGTGAATTCACGGTCGGGATGGGACAGGGTCAGGAACGACCGCTTGCCCGCGACCTTTCGCGAGATCGCCACGCCGTGGTTCAGGCGGAACTTGCGCGCGGCCTGCATCACGCCGCGCAGGTCGGGGATGCGCACCTCGGACCAGCGGGCGGCGCCGTCATGCGTCATCGTCCACATCGCGATGGGGTCGCCGAAAAAGTAATTCCGATCCTCATAGATGGCGCGCCAGGCCTCGGGATAGGCGTTGAGCAGATGTTCCGGCCCCCGATAGGTCAGGTTGAACCCCATGATCCAGCCGGTTGGCGCCAGGACGTGCATCTGCGCGATCTCGTCGTCGAAATTGGGGATCAGGTCGTGCAGCATCGCGGTCTCCGGCAGCAGAACCCCAGAATATGCCTTTTCGGACATACTGAAAAGGCAGCTTTCCCGTTTTTCGCGCGACATCCGGCCGCCCCACGCCCATTCCGTTAACCTATGCCAGCAAACGGAGGACCGGATGGTGAAGAGTATCAGAGAGCCTAAACTGGCCACGGCCGAATTCAGTCGGGACATGGTCGAGACGATGCTGACCTATTTCGACGCCTATGCCCAGGACGGGGTCCTGAAGGTCGAGGTGACCGATTGGGGCCTGTGGCTGCCCAACAAGGTGACGGGCGGGCGGCAATTTCTGGGACTGGCCCGGCTGCCAGACACCTATCGCCAATAAAGGAGCATGACATGACGACGACACCGACCGATGTGCGGATCGCCACGATCCGCCTGCCGCAGGACATGGCGCAATTTGATCTGGTGACCAGCTTCTTCAAGCTGCGCAAGCAGATCTTCGTCGACCGCATGGCCTGGCCGCTGCACCATGCCGAGGGCATCGAGTTCGAGCAATACGACACCTTCGACACCGTCTATGTGATCGCCCATCAGGACGGGCGCGCGGTGGGGGGCGCGCGGCTGAAACGCACCGACTGTTCGTTCGGCGGCGGCAAGGTGGTCTATTCCTACATGATCCGCGACGCGCATCTGGGGCTGCTGCCCGGCATGCCCACCAACCTGTGCCATGACGAACCCCCCGTCGATCCACAGTCGTGGGAGCTGACACGCTTTGCCGCCCTGCCCATCCCCGGCCTGGCCGAAGCGATCCTGGAGGCCGCCAACCGCCATCTGCATCAGGTGGGCGCGACCGATTGCCTGTTCCTGGGGCCGCCGGCGTTTCTGCGCATGGCCACGCGCCTTGGCTGGACGCCGCGCCGGATGGGCGACCTGGTCGGCAATAACGACGGCAAGTTCCTGGCCTTCGCCTGCGCCGTGCGCCAGCCTGCGATGGCGGCCTAGCACCCGGTCGCCTGCCCCGGCGCCGTGCCGACAGGCGCGACCTGCACCCGACCCGCGCCGATCCGGGCGCGGATGGCGCGCGACAGCGCGTCGATGCCGACCGTCACCAGCGCGGTGGCGACCAGGATGACGATGGCGCGGTCCATGCGCAGCTCTCCGATGGCGTCGTCCAGATAGAAGCCCAGGGTCGCGATGCCCAGGATGCCCATGATCGCGGATTCGCGGATGATGATCTCCCATCGGTACAGGCACAGCGCGACGAAGGGGCCGAACAGGCGGGGCACGATCTCCCATCCCCACAGGGTCAGGCCGCGCGGCGCGTCGGCGCGCAGGCGCAGCCCATCGGCCTGACGCCCCAGCAGATGCGCGATGATCGCCCCGTTATGCAGCCCAAGCGCCAGGATCGCGGGCAGCATGGAGGGCCCCCAGACCTGCAGGAACAGATAGGCCAGCATGTATTCCGGGAACGACCGCAGGATCACCAGCACCAGGTGCCCCACCCCCGCGCCGATCCGCCCCGTGACGCGCCGCGCGATCAGCGCCTGGCCCAGAAACGCCACCGCCCCCGCCAGCACCAGCGCCAGCTGCGCCACGATCAGCGTCGCGGCAAGGCCCGGCAGGATGGCCGTGGTGGTCAGGTCCCACAGCCAGGGCCACAGGGCGGCGGGGTCGCCCCGGCGCAGCGGCGCGGGGATGATGTCGCTGGTCAGGAACCGCCACAGCGCGCCCTGTCCCATCGGCGGCGATGTCACCTGCGCCAGCATCACGGCGGACGCCGCCAGCCACAGCAGCACCGCGCGCGGTCGCATCCACAGCCGCACCGTGGCGATCAGCGCGATATAGATCGCCATGACCGCCCCCGCCGCGCCATATTCGCCCTGCCGAAAGAACGTGTCCAGCTGGAACCCCAGGGTCGGCAGCCCGATGAAGCCAAGCACCGCCGACGACCGCAGCCCGCATTCGACGCGATACAGCGCATAGGTCACCATCTGCGGCACCGCCAGCGGCAGCCGCGCCCAGAGGAACCGCGTCAGCGGGTCGGCGCGCGGCCCCAGCCAGTCGGCGGGGCGGCGGTCGGCCTCGTCCAGGATCTCGGACAGGACCTTGGCGAAAATGCCGGAATAAGGCAGCGCGATGGCCAGCACCCCCGACCAGATGCTGATGCCAAAGACCTGCAGCAGCAGCAGCGCCCAGAACAGCTCGTGCACGGATCGCAGCGCGATGGCCAGGCCCCGCACCGCGCGCCAGCGATAGAAGGGTGCCATGGCCAGCCCCGCGATGCCGCCCAGGGCGACGCCGGCGACGGCAAAAGCCACGGTCAGCGCGACGGCCCGCGCGATCTGTTCGATGGCGCTGAAATCGGGCGTCAGGAAGCCGCGCCCCATCCGCGCCAGCGTGGCCCAGGGGTCGTGCCCGGCGGTGGCCAGATCGGCCAGCGGCAGGCACAAGACGGCCACGGCCAGAAATCCCGCCACGACCCCAAGGCGCGACAGGCTAGCCATAAAGCGCCTCGATCCGCGCGGCGTCCAGTTCGGTGACGGGCAGGTCGAACAGGAACGCCCCCTGGCGCAGCCCGATGACGCGCGTGGCGAATGCCCGCGCGATGGCCACGTCATGCAGCGCCAGGATCGCGGTGGGGAACGCGCCCCTGATCAGCGCGGCCAGCGTCTCGGCCTGGCGGGGGTCGACGGCGGATAGCGGCTCATCGCCCAGGATCAGGTCGCCGCCGCGATGGATCGCGCGGGCCAGGGCCACGCGCTGTGCCTGACCGCCCGACAGACCCTCGACCGCGCGATCGGCCTCGGGGGTCAGGCCCACGCGGGCCAGATCGGCCAGCGCCGCCGCCCGGTCGGGGGCTGCGGGCCGGATCAGCGTGCGCAGGTTGCGCCAGGCGCCGTGATCGTCCAGCCGCCCCATCAGAACATTGCGCAAGGCCGACAGCTGCGGGACCAAGGCCGTGTCCTGCGGGACCAGCGCCACGCGCAGGCCCCGCGCCAGCGCCGCCCGGTGCAGCGCCGCCAGCAGGGTCGACTTGCCCGACCCGCTGCGCCCCAGCAGCGCCACCCGTTCGCCGGGCGCCACATGCAGGCGCACCCCCGACAGCACGGGCGCGCCGCCATAGCCCAGATCGGCCCCGTCCAGCAGCTGCAACAGGTTACTCCAGCAGATCCAGATCGCGGGCGACCTGCTCGATGGGCGCGTAATCGTCGTTCTCGGCCGCGATGAAGGCGTTGCGCGGGAAGGCCGCCAGCAGGTCCGGGTCGTCCATGCCGATCAGGGCGGCCTGCACGCGGTCGGCAAAGCCCTCGCCCCACCGGGCGTCCACATCGCCGCGGATCGTCCAGTTGTAATCGGGATAGGGCGGCGTCTGCCAGATGATCGTGGTCGTCTCGACCTCGGGGGCGTTGTCGGCAACCGCCTGGTCATAGACGGTATAGTTCAGCGCACCGACCTGCCACGCCCCAGACGCCACCAGCCGCAGCGTCTGGCTGTGATCGCCCGAAAAGCCCACGCGGCTGAAGAATTCCTCGGGCGCCTCTCCGGTTTCCTGGCGGATGCCGTATTCGGGCATCAGCCGCCCCGAGGTCGAGGTCTTGGCCCCGAAGGTGAAGGACAGGCCGCGCGCAGCCTCAGGGAAATCGTCCGACCGCTCCAGCCCGGTATCGGTATGGGCGATGAAATAGCTGACGAAGGTGGTGTCCTCATCGCCCTGCGCGATGGCGCGGGCACCGTCGACCAGCAGGCGCGCCTGAACCCCCGACAGCCCGCCGAACCAGGCCAGCTGGACCTGATCGTTGCGGAAGGCGGTGACGGCGGCGGGGTAAGATTTCACCGGCACGAATTCGACCGGCACGCCCAGCTCATCCGACAGGTATTCGGCGACGGCGCTGAAGCGTTCGATCAGCCGGGTCTCGTCCTCGTCGGGGATGGCCGAGAAATACAGTGTGTCCTGCGCTGCGGCGGACAAAGGCAGGGCGGTGGCCAGCATCGTGGCAAACAGGCGAGACAACAGGGGCATGGGGCAAGCTCCGGGGGTGTGAATGGGGCGCGGTGATCGGCGGACCCATGGCCGGGTCTCGCGCCGATGTGCCAAGCCCCCGTTTCCGGCGGAACCCACGCGGCCCGAACGCACCCGGCGCATCGGCTTGTCCGGCCCTTCTAGCGCAGGGTTTTGATCGCGCGCAAGGGATCACGTCTTGACTTGGCCGAAGCAAACACGGACGATTAGTGCGTACCTATCAATTCGACAGGCAGAGGGGAGGGTCCTATGAATATCGACCTTTCGCGCCGCAGCTTTCTGAGGCTGGCGGGAGCGGGGGTTGCGGCAACGTCACTGGGCGCCATGGGATTTGGCGCCGCAGAGGCAGCAGAGGCGGCGCATGTGCGACCCTTCAAGCTGGCCACGACGACGGAAACGCGCAACACCTGTCCCTATTGCTCGGTCGCCTGCGGAATCATCATGTATTCCCGCGGCGACGTGAAGGCCGGCGAGACCGCCGAGCTGATGCATATCGAGGGCGATGCCGACCACCCGACGAACCGCGGAACGCTGTGCCCCAAAGGCGCGGCGCTGAAGGATTTCGTCCACGCGCCCACGCGCCTGACCCATCCCCGCCTGCGCCGTGCCGGTTCGGACCAGTTCGAACAGGTCACCTGGGACGAGGCGCTGGACAAGATCGCCCGCGCCCTCAAGGACGACCGCGACGCGAACTTCATCGCGACCAACGATGACGGCACCCCCGTCAACCGCTGGACGACGACGGGTTTCCTGGCCGCATCGGCCACGACGAATGAAACCGCATGGCTGACCTACAAGACGGTCCGGTCCATGGGGATTGTGGGATTCGATAATCAGGCGCGCGTCTGACACGGCCCGACGGTGTCCAGTTTGGGCCCGACATTTGGCCGTGGAGCGATGACCAATCCATGGACTGACATCAAGAACACCGACCTGGTGATCGTGATGGGCGGAAACGCCGCCGAAGCGCATCCCTGCGGCTTCAAATGGGTGACCGAGGCCAAGGCGCATCGCGGCGCCAAGCTGGTCGTGGTCGATCCGCGCTATACCCGCACCGCATCGGTCGCGGATTACTATGCGCCCATCCGTCCGGGCACCGACATCGCCTTCCTGATGGGGGTGATCCGCTGGTGCATGGAAAACGACAAGGTCCAGTGGGACTATGTCCGCAACTATACCAACGCGTCCTTCCTTGTGCGCGAGGATTTCGGCTGGCAGGACGGGCTTTTCAGCGGCTATGACGAGGAAAAGCGCGACTTCAACAAGGAAAGCTGGGATTACCAGATCGGCGAGGACGGCTTTGCGCTGACCGACCCGACGCTGCAGGATCCGCGCTGCGTCTGGAACATGCTGAAACAGCATGTCGATGTCTACACGCCCGAATTCGTGGAGAACATCACCGGCACGCCGCGCGACAAGTTCCTGGACATCTGCGCGATGATCGGCGAATGCAGCGCACCCGACCGGACCATGACGTCGATGTACGCGCTTGGCTGGACGCAGCATTCCAAGGGCGCCCAGAACATCCGCGGCATGGCGATGCTGCAGCTGATCCTGGGCAATATCGGGGTCCGCGGTGGCGGCATGAACGCGCTGCGCGGGCATTCCAACATCCAGGGCCTGACCGATATCGGCCTGATGTCGAACCTGATCCCCGGCTATCTGAACATCCCGACCGAGCGTGAGGTCGATTGGCAGACCTATCTGTCCACCCGCAGCTTTACCCCGCTGCGGCCCGGTCAGACCAGCTATTGGCAGAACTATCCCAAGTTCATGGTCAGCTTCCTCAAGGCCATGTGGGGCGATGCCGCCACCGAGGAGAACGATTGGGCGTTCGAATACCTGCCCAAGCTGGACGTCCCGGCCTATGACATCATGCGCATGTTCGAGCTGATGAACAACGACCGGGTGAACCTGTATTTCTGCCAGGGCTTCAACCCGCTGCTGTCCATCCCCGACCGGGGCAAGGTCACCGCGGGCCTGTCAAAGCTGAAGATGCTGGTGGTGATGGACCCCCTGTCCACCGAAACCTCGCATTTCTGGCAGAACCACGGCGCGCATAACGAGGTGGATACCGCCAGCATCCAGACCGAGGTGCTGGAGCTGCCCACGACCTGCTTTGCCGAGGACGAGGGCGCGCTGGTCAATTCGGGCCGCTGGCTGCAATGGCACTGGCCGGGCGCGACGCCTCCGGGCGAGGCCAAGCATGACACCTGGATCATGGCGCAGATCTGGACGCGGGTCCGCGAGCTGTATCGGACCGAGGGCGGCGCCTTCCCCGATCCGATCCTGAACCTGTCCTGGGACTATGCCGATCCCGGAGAGCCGCATCCGTCGGAACTGGCGCGCGAGATGAACGGCCGTGCGCTGGCCGATGTCACCGACCCGGCGACGGGCGCGGTGGTCGTACAGGCGGGCCAGCAGGTGTCCGGTTTCGGACAGCTGCGCGACGACGGGACGACCATGGCGGGCTGCTGGATCTATGCCGGCAGCTGGACCGAGGACGGCAACATGATGGCACGGCGGGACAATTCCGACCCCGACGATGTCGGCATGTACCTGAACTGGGCCTTTGCCTGGCCTGCGAACCGGCGGGTGCTGTACAACCGCGCCTCGGCCGATCCGCAGGGACAGCCTTGGGATGCCACGCGCCCGCTGGTCCAGTGGGACGGCACGCGGTGGGGCGGCTATGACGTGCCTGACATCGCGCCCACCGCCAATCCGACCGAGGTCGGCCCCTTCATCATGAACCAGGAGGGCGTGTCGCGCCTGTTCACCCGGGGCATGATGCGCGACGGGCCCTTCCCGACGCATATGGAGCCCTTCGAGAGCCCGATGGCCAACGTGTTCAACCCGCGCATGCGCGGGAACCCGGTGGCCCGGGTGTTCGAATCCGACGTGGCGCGGCTTGGCGACAGTTCCGAGTTCCCGTTCGTCGCGACCTCGTACCGCCTGACCGAGCATTTCCACTACTGGACCAAGCACAACCCGGTGAACGCCGCGCTGCAGCCCGAGTTCTTCGTGGAGATCAGCGAGGAGCTGGCCGCCGAACGCGGCATCGCCAAGGGCGGTCGCGTGCGGGTCTGGGGCAAGCGCGGGCAGGTCTGGGCCAAGGCCGTGGTGACCAAGCGGATCAGGCCGATGACCTGCGACGGCAAGACCGTCCATGTCGTGGGCATCCCGCTGCACTGGGGCTTCATGGGCGCCGCGAAAAAGGGTTGGGGGCCGAACAGCCTGACGCCCTTCATCGGGGATGCGAACACGGACACGCCTGAATTCAAGGCGTTCCTGGTCAACATCGAACCCGCAGCCGAGGAGCCGGTGGCATGAACGACATGGCAAACAGCCCGACCACGGCGGCGTCCAACCCGCCCGTGCAACCGACCGAGGCCTATTTCGATGCGCGCGACGTCGTGCGCATCTCGGCCACGCGCAACGTGCCGCAACCCGACCGCCAGCTGGAAAAGCTGGCCAAGCTGATCGATGTGTCCAAATGCATCGGCTGCAAGGCCTGCCAATCCGCCTGCGTGGAATGGAACGACACGCATCCGGCGGTGGGTGAGAACGTGGGGGTCTATGAGAACCCCCACGACCTGACCCCCGACATGTTCACCCTGATGCGCTTTGCCGAATGGGAGAATCCGGCCACCAACGATCTGGAATGGCTGATCCGCAAGGATGGCTGCATGCATTGCGAGGATCCGGGTTGCCTCAAGGCCTGCCCGGCGCCCGGCGCCATCGTGCAGTATTCCAACGGCATCGTGGACTTCATCAAGGACAACTGCATCGGCTGCGGCTATTGCGTCACGGGCTGTCCCTTCGACATCCCCCGCATCAGCCAGACCGACCACAAGAGCTATAAGTGCACCCTGTGTTCGGACCGGGTGGCCGTGGGCCAGGGTCCCGCCTGCGCGAAAGCCTGCCCCACCCAGGCCATCGTGTTCGGCACCAAGGCCGACATGCAGGCCCATGCCGAGACCCGGATCGAGGATCTGAAATCGCGCGGCTATGAAAACGCAGGCCTCTATGACCCGGCCGGCGTCGGCGGCACCCATGTGATGTATGTCCTGCATCACGCGGACAAGCCCGGCATCTACAACGACCTGCCCGAAAATCCCCGGATCTCTCCGGTGGTCGAGGGCTGGAAGGGCGTGACCAAGACCGCGGGCCTTGCCGCCATCGGCCTGGCCGCGGTGGGCGCGACGCTGCACGGCCTGTTCGCCCGCGGCAACGAGGTCGAGGAGCACGACATCGAATCCGCCGACAAGCTGGTCAAGGGTCAGGACCCCGATGAAGGGGGTCATGTCTGATGGCGCCGCGTCCCTATTACTCGGAACCAGGCGACCGGCTGGAAAGCGTCCAGCCGGTCGAGGTCAGCCGCTATCGCGGGTTCACCCGCGCGAACCACTGGGTCACCGCGTTCAGCCTGATCGCGCTGGCCCTGTCGGGGCTGGCGCTGTTCGACCCGGCGCTGTATTTCCTGACCGGCCTGTTCGGCGGCGGGCAGATGACACGCTGGATTCACCCGATCATCGGCGTGGTGCTGTTCTTCAGCTTTGCGTTGATGTTCATCCAGCTGTGGCGCCTGAACATGCCCAAGCCCGAGGACACGACCTGGGTCGCCAATATCGGCGACGTGGTGAAGGGCCGCGAGGAGAACCTGCCCGAACTGGGCAAGTACAACGCGGGCCAGAAATTCGTGTTCTGGGCCATGACCGGGCTTATCATCGTCCTGATCGTGTCGGGCGTGATGATCTGGCAGCAGGTCGCGGGCCATCTGGTCAGCGTGCCGCTGCGCCGCGTGGCGGTTCTGGTCCATGCGCTGGCGGCAGTGGCGATCATCCTGGTGTTCATCATGCATGTCTATGCCGCGATCTGGACGCGGGGCACGCTGCGCGCGATGACGCGGGGCACCGTGACCGGCGGGTGGGCCTGGCGGCACCACCGCAAATGGCTGCGAGAGATCGCCAGCCGCGACAACAAGGGCCCGGCAGAGTAATCTGCCGGCCACCATCACCGGCATCCCCTGTGGCCGGTTCGGCCCGGAGCGACACATGACCACCACCATCCAACCCGACCCCTCGGCCATCGGCGGCGTCCCCACGGCGCCGCTGGCCTTTCTGCCCAAACCCCTGCGGCTGTTCGCGACCCGCGCGAAACGTCTGGCCTTTCTGGCGCAGCACAGCGCCAATCTGGGGCCGTGGCTGACCTTTCTGGGGCAGCTGGTCGCGCTGCAGGCGCGGCTGGCCGAGGATCTGCCCCGCCCCGCCCCCCTGCCTGCCGACCGCATTCGCCTGGCGCGCGAAAACCGCATGCCGCCGATCGACCGCGCCGCGCTGGCCGCCGACCCCGAGCTACATGCGGTGCTGGACGCGGTGCTGAGCCAGGCCGCCGCGCTGGACATGCCCGAGCCCGCCCGCATCGCGCTGTCGGCCGTCACCGCGGCCGACCTGGCCGACCGCCATTGGCTGCTGGAGAACATCCTGGCCGACCGCATTCCCGATGACAGCGTCGCGCCGCATCTGTTCGCCGCGCTGGCCGTCCAGCTGCATCTGTCGCGGCTGGCATCCGGTCTGCCCGCCGATCAGCTGGTCAAGATCCGCACCGGGGTCTGCCCGGCCTGCGGCGGCAGGCCCGCGACCTCCAGCGTGATCGGGGTGGGCGATCTGGACGGCGTGCGCTATGCCGCCTGCGCCTGCTGCCAGACGCAATGGAACGAGGTGCGCCTGACCTGCCTGTGCTGCGGCCAGACCGGCCAGATCAGCTATCGCAGCGTCGAGACCGACCAGGCGACCGTCCGGGCCGAGGTCTGCGGCGATTGCGACAGTTGGGTCAAGGTGCTGTATCAGAACAAGAACCCCAGCCTGGAGCCCGTCGCCGACGATGTCGCCAGCCTAGGCCTGGACCTGCTGATGAAGGACACGCCCCTCCGGCGCGGCGGCTTCAATCCGTTTCTTGCGGGGTATTGATGTCGGGATTCCGGGCGCTGCCCTCGGTCGACCAGCTGCTGCTGGCCCTGCCCGATCAGGTCGACAGGCATGGCCGCCAGGCGGTCACCCGGACCGCGCGGCTGCGCCTGGACGCGGCCCGCGCGGCGATCCGTGACGGCGCCGACGGCGCCGCCGAGGCCGCGCGGCTGCCGCATCTGCTGGCCGCCGATCTGGCGGCGGCGGCGGTCACGCAGCTGCGTCCGATCCTGAACCTGACCGGCACGGTGCTTCACACCAATCTGGGCCGCGCGATCCTGGCGGATGAGGCGATCGCCGCCGCCACCGCCGCGATGGCCGCGCCGCTGGCCCTGGAATACGACCTGACCACGGGCGGGCGCGGCCAGCGCGACGACCATCTGCGCGGCCTTCTGTGCGAGCTGACCGGGGCCGAGGATGCCACCGTCGTCAACAACAATGCCGCCGCCGTGCTGATCGCGCTGAACACGTTCGGCGAGGGGCGCGACAGCATCGTGTCGCGTGGCGAGCTGATCGAGATCGGCGGCGCCTTCCGCATGCCCGACATCATGGCCCGCGCCGGTACCCGCCTGGTCGAGGTCGGCACCACCAACCGCACCCATCCCCGCGATTATCAGGACGCGATCACAGACCGGACCGGCCTGATCCTCAAGGTCCACACCTCGAACTATCGCATCGAGGGCTTCACCGCCGAGGTCGCGGCGCCGGAGCTGGCGGCGCTGGCGCGTCAGGCGGGGGTCGTGATGCTGAACGACCTGGGCGCCGGGTCGCTGGTCGACCTGTCGCGATGGGGGCTGCGCCGCGAACCCACCGTGGCCGAGGCCGTGGCCGAGGGCGCGGACCTGATCACATTCTCCGGCGACAAGCTGCTGGGCGGTCCGCAGGCGGGCTTTATCGTCGGGCGGCGCGACCTGATCGCGCGGATCAACCGGAACCCGATGAAGCGCGCCGTCCGCCTGGACAAGATCCGCATCGCCGCGCTGCAGGCGACGCTGCGCCTCTATCGCGACCCGGACCGGCTGCCGGACCGCCTGCCGGTCCTGCGGATGCTGTCCCGCCCGCAGGCGGATATCGCCGCCCAAGCCGCGCGGCTGGCCCCGCAGGTCGCGGCGCTGCTGCCCGATCACCGCGTGACCACGACCGATTGCGCCAGCCAGATCGGTTCCGGGTCGCTGCCGACGGACACGATCCCCTCGGCCGGGCTGCGGATCACGGGGACGGGCGGCGACGCGCCCGACCGGCTGGCCGCATCGCTGCGCGCCCTGGCCCGACCGGTGCTGGGCCATATCCGCGACGGCGCGCTGATCCTGGATCTGCGCTGCCTCGGCGACGATCGCGACCTGCTGGAGGCGCTGGCGTGATCGTCGGCACGGCGGGGCATATCGACCACGGCAAGACGGCGCTGGTCCGCGCGCTGACCGGCACCGATGCCGACCGCCTGGCCGAGGAGAAGGCCCGCGGCATCACCATCGATCTGGGTTTTGCCTATGCCGATCTGGGCGGCGGGGCGGTTACCGGGTTCGTCGACGTGCCGGGCCATGAACGGCTGATCCACACGATGCTGGCGGGCGCGGGCGGGATCGACCTGGCGCTGCTGGTCGTGGCCTGCGACGACGGGGTGATGCCGCAGACGCGCGAACACCTGGCGATCCTGCAGCTGCTGGGCCTGTCGCGCGGGCTGGTGGCACTGACCAAGGCCGATCTGGCCGATGCCGACCGCCGCACGCAGGTCACCGCCCAGATCCGCGCCGCGCTGGCGGATGGCGGGCTGGCCGATGCGCCGATCATCCCGGTGTCGTCGCTGACGGGCGAGGGTATCGACACCCTCCGCCACGCCCTGATCCGGGCCGAGGCGCAGACCGCCGACCGCGCCGCCGATGCGGGCTTTCGCCTGGCGGTCGACCGCAGCTTTACCCTGCAGGGCTCCGGCACGGTGGTCACTGGCACGGTGCTGTCGGGGCGGATCGCCATCGGTGATCTGGTCACGATCAGCCCCTCCGGGATCGCGGCGCGGGTGCGCGGCATCCACGCCCAGAACCGCCCCGCGACCGAAGGGCTTGCGGGTCAGCGCTGCGCCCTGAACCTGGCCGGAGAGGCCGTGGCCAAGGACGCGATCCATCGCGGCGACATCGTGCTGACGCCTGCGCTGCACGCCCCCACCGACCGCATCGACGCCCGCCTGAGCGTGCTTGGGTCCGAGCCGAAGCCCATCGGCACCTGGTTCCCCGCCCGCCTGCACACCCACGCGACCGAGGTGGGCGCCCGCATCGTCCCCCTGTCCGACCCCATCGCGCCAGGGGGCGGCGGCCCGGTCCAGATCGTGCTGGACCGCCCCATCGCGGCCACCATCGGCGACCGCTTCATCCTGCGCGACGTGTCGGCCAGCCGGACCATCGGCGGCGGGCATTTCCTGGACCTGCGCCCCCCCGCGCGCAAGCGGCGCACCCCCGACCGCCTGGCGCTGATCGCTGCCGCCGACGCGCCCGAACCGCTGGCCGCGATGCTGGCCACGGCCCCGGTCGATGCGACAGTCTTTGCCCGCGACCGCGCGCTGTCGCCGGCGCAGACGGCGGCGGCCCTGTCCGGGGCGGTGGTGATCGCCGGGCTGGCGCTGTCGCCCGCCCATCGCGACGCGCTGCAGCAGGGCATCGCCGACACGCTGGTCCGGTTCCACGCCGAGAACCCCGACCTGCCCGGCCTTGGACGCGAGCGCCTGCGTCTGTCCCTGACCCCGCGCCTGCCCAAGGACGCCTTTCTGGCCCTGCTGCGCGCCGAGGCCGAGGCCGGGCGCATCACGCTGGACGGGGCATTCGTCCGCCAGCCCGGCCACGAGGTCCGCCTCTCCCCCGAGGATGAGGCGCTGTGGGACCGCATCAGCCCCGTCCTGCTGGGCGATCTGCGGTTTCGCCCGCCGCGCGTGCGCGATTTCGCCACCGATCTGGGGGCCGATGAAAAGGAGATCCGCCGTATCCTGCGCCTGACGCAGAAGCTGGGCCGGACCGATCAGATCGCGCATGACCATTTCTTCGCGCGCCCGGTGACGGCCCAGATGGTGGCCATTCTGCGCGACGTGGCTGCGGCGACGGATGACGGGTGGTTCACTGCCGCCCTGTTTCGCGACCGGGTGCAGAACGGCCGCAAGGTTGCGATCGAGATCCTGGATTTCCTGGACCGCCACGGGGTCACGCTGCGCCGGGGCGATCTGCGGCGGCTGAACCCGCACCGGCTGGACCTATTCGGTTAGGGGCAGCTGGCCCTGTTCGACCACGGCCTCCATCGCCACATGGCTGGAGGTCGCGTTGACATGCGGCAGGCTGGATATGCGTTCCGCCATGATGCGCCGGTAATCGGCCATGTCGCGGGACCGCACCTTGAGCAGATAGTCGAAGCCCCCCGCGATCATATAGCACTCCTCGACCTCGGGGACGGCGCGGACGGCGGCGTTGAACGCCTCCAGCGCCTTGGGGCGGGTGTCGGTCACGCGCACCTCGACATAGGTGACATGGGTCAGGCCAAGGCGCATGGGCGACAGGATGGCGCGGTATCCGGTGATCAGGCCCGCCTCCTCCAGCTGGCGGATGCGGGCGGCGACGGGGGTCTTCGAGAGGCCGACCTTGCGCGCCAGATCGGTGATGGGGATGCGGGCATTGGCGGTCAGCTCGGTCAGAATGCGGCGGTTGATCGGGTCCAGAAGGTCGGTCACGGTCTGTCTTTCGCCTCATCTTTGGTCTGATCGTCCACAGTCTGCCCCAAGATCGGTCCCATCGTCCACCCCTGCCGCGATAGGATGCGACATGACCCAAGGGGGACCTGCCATGACCGCACTCGATTCGACCGCCAAATTTGCATCCGAAGGCCCCTTGCTGGACCGTCTGGTCCGCGATGCCGCGCTGTCGCCCGACATCCGCGCCCGCATCAGCGGCCGCGCGGCCAGCCTGATCCGCCGCATCCGCAGCGAATCGAAACCCACCATGATGGAGCTGATGCTGGCCGAATACGGCCTGTCCACGCGCGAGGGCGTGGCCCTGATGTGCCTGGCCGAGGCGATGCTGCGCGTCCCCGACCGCGCCACCATCGACGCGCTGATTGAGGACAAGATCGCGCCCTCGGACTGGGGGCGCCATCTGGGCGACAGCTCGTCCAGCCTGGTCAATGCCTCGACCTGGGCGCTGATGCTGACGGGGCGGGTGCTGGACGACAGCAAGCCGGGGCTGGCCGGAACGTTGCGCGGCGCGATCCGGCGGTTGGGTGAACCTGTGATCCGCACCGCCGTGACCCGCGCCATGCGCGAGATGGGGCGGCAGTTCGTGCTGGGCCAGACCATCGACGCGGCGTTGGAGCGCGCCAAGGGCCAGGAGGCCAAGGGCTATACTTACAGCTATGACATGCTGGGCGAGGCGGCGATGACCGCCCATGACGCCGCCCGCTATGCCGAGGAATACCGCAAGGCCATCGCCGCCATCGCGGGCGCCTGCAGGCACGGGTCGGTCGCGAAGAATCCCGGCATCTCGATCAAGCTGTCGGCGCTGCACCCCCGCTATGAGGTCGCGCAGGAGGCGCGGGTGATGGCCGAGCTGGTCCCCGTGGTCCGCGATCTGGCGCGTCAGGCCCGCGCCGCGAACATGGGCCTGAACATCGACGCCGAGGAGCAGGACCGCCTGGCCCTGTCCCTGAAGGTGATCGAGGCCGTGCTGCCCGACCCGGACCTGGCCGGGTGGGACGGGTTCGGCGTGGTGGTGCAGGCCTATGGCAAGCGCGCGAGCGCCATGATCGACGCGCTGCACGCGCTGGCAGTCCAGCATGACCGCCGCATCATGCTGCGCTTGGTCAAGGGCGCCTATTGGGACACCGAGATGAAACGCGCCCAGGTCGAGGGGCTGCCGGATTTCCCGCTCTTCACCTCCAAGACCGCGACCGATGTCAGCTATGTCGCGCTGGCGAAAAAGCTGCTCGGCATGACCGACCGCATCTATCCGCAATTCGCGACGCATAACGCCCATTCCGTCGCCGCCGTGCTGGAGATGGCGGGCAATCTGGGCGGTGGGGCGCCTTTCGAATTCCAGCGCCTGCACGGCATGGGCGAACGCCTGCACGACATCGTGCTGAAGGATCAGGGCACCGCCTGCCGCATCTATGCGCCGGTGGGCGCGCATCAGGACCTGCTGGCCTATCTGGTCCGCCGCCTGCTGGAGAATGGCGCGAACAGCAGCTTCGTCAACCAGATCGTCGATGAGGCCGTGACCCCCGAGGAGATCGCCCGCGACCCCTTCGACGCCCTGGCCGAGGCCCGCGCACCTGCGGCATTGCTGGCGCCCGATGCGCTCTACGGGCCGGGGCGCGTGAATGCGCAGGGCTTTGATCTGAGCGCCGCCGACCGGCTGGAGGTGATCTTTGCCGCGCGCGGCGCGGGCGTGCCCGATGCCGCGCCGATCCTGGCCGATGGGCAGTCGGCCCCGGGCGCGCCCGAGCCGGTGACCAACCCCGCCACGGGCCAGGTGGTGGGCCGGGTCACCCAGGCCGATGCCGCCACCGTGGCCCAGGCCATCGCCGCCGCCCGCCCCTGGGGCGCCCCCGCGCCCGAGCGCGCCCGCGTCCTGCGCCAAGCCGCCGACCTCTATGAGGCCGAGTTCGGCCCGATCTTCGGGATCCTCGCGCGCGAGGCGGGCAAGACGCTGAACGACGCCGTGGCCGAGCTGCGCGAGGCGGTGGATTTCCTGCGCTATTACGCCCAGCAGGGCGAGGCGCAGGAGGGTGCCCCGCGCGGAATCATCGCGGCGATCAGCCCGTGGAACTTTCCGCTGGCGATCTTCACCGGGCAGGTGGCGGCGGCGCTGATGGCGGGGAACGCGGTCCTGGCCAAGCCCGCCGAACAGACCCCGCTGATCGCGGCCCATGCCGTGCGCCTGCTGCACCGCGCGGGCGTGCCCCGGGCGGCGCTGCAGCTGCTGCCGGGCGATGGCGGCACGGTCGGCGCGGCGCTGACCCGGGACGGGCGCGTGGGGGGCGTGGTCTTCACCGGCGGCACCGACACCGCGCGGCTGATCGCGGCCAGCATGGCCGATCACATGGCGCCCGGCACGCCGCTGGTCGCGGAGACCGGTGGGCTGAACGCGATGATCGTGGACAGCACCGCCCTGCCCGAACAGGCGGTGCGCGACATCGTGGCCTCCAGCTTTCGCAGCGCGGGCCAGCGCTGTTCGGCGCTGCGCTGTCTTTACCTGCAGGAGGACGTGGCCGAGCCTGTCATCGCCATGATCCGGGGCGCGATGGACGAATTGCGCGTGGGCGACCCCTGGGACCTGGCCACCGATGTGGGCCCGGTGATCGACGCCGAGGCGCAGGCGGGCATCCTGGCCTATCTGGACCAGCATCGGGACCGCATCTTGCATCAGGTCGCGGCCCCCGCCACGGGGTTCTTCGTGCCCCCCAGCCTGATCCGCGTCGACGGCATCGCCGCACTGGAGCGCGAGGTCTTTGGCCCTGTCCTGCATGTCGCGACCTACAAGGCGCGCGATCTGGACCGGGTCGTGGCGGATATCAACGCGCGCGGCTATGGGCTGACCTTCGGCCTGCACACCCGCATCGACAGCCGCGTCCAGGAGATCACGCAGGCCATCCATGTCGGCAACATCTATGTCAACCGCAACCAGGTCGGCGCGACCGTCGGCAGCCAGCCCTTTGGCGGCGAGGGTCTGTCCGGGACCGGACCCAAGGCGGGCGGGCCGCTCTATCTGCCGCGGTTTCACGCGCCCGCGCAGGCGCCCGCCGCGACCGCCTGGACCGGCCCCGACAGCATGGCCCGGCTGCGCGATGCGCTGTCCGCCCCGCCCGCGCCGCCTGCGGCCACCGAACAGCTGATGCCCGGCCCGACCGGAGAGCTGAACCGCCTGCAGACCCTGGCGCGCGGCCCGGTCCTCTGCCTCGGGCCGGGGCCCGATGCGGTGGCCGCGCAGGTCGCCGCCGTGACGCAGGGCGGCGGCCAGCCGGTGGCCGCGCAGGGCCTGCCCGATGCGGCGGCGCTGACGGATCTGCCCGATCTGGCCTGCGTGCTGTGGTGGGGCGATGCCGCCACCGGGCGCGATCTGGCGCAGGCCCTGGCGCGGCGGGAGGGGCCGCTGGTCGCGCTGGTCACCGCCCTGCCCGACCGCGCGCATCTGTGCCATGAGCGGCATCTGTGCGTGGACACGACCGCGGCGGGCGGCAACGCGGCGCTGCTGGCGGGCTGAGGTCAGTCGCCGCCCACCACCGCGCGCAGCGCCTCGAAGACGCCGGGCGCTGCGGCCAGAACCGGGCCGCCGGTCGCGGCGGTGGCGACGGGCAGGGCGCGGCCCCCGGCCTCGGTGATCATCAGCGCGCCCGCCAGGCAGTCCCAGGGGTTCATATGCGGCTCATAATAGCCGCCAAGCCGCGCCGACGCGACCTGCGCCAGCATCAGCGCGCCGGACCCGTTGCGATAGAAGATCCCGCCCTGCGCCATCAGCGCCACGATCACATCGGCCACATGCCGGGGGTCGGTGCGGTGGCTGGCGCCGATGGCGACCAGGCTGTTGTCGATGCGGTGATCGGGGCTGCACGCCATCGGCTGGCCGTTCAGCCAGGCCCCCTGCCCCCGGATCGCGGTATAGAGGTCGCCCGACAGCGGATGCACCGTCACCCCGGCCACCACCTGCCCGTCCTGGACCAGCGCGATCACCACGCACCAATGCGGCAGCCCCGCCAGATAGGGCGAGGTGCCGTCGATCGGGTCGATCACCCATTGAAAGCCGGTGGTGCCAGAGGTCTCGCCCTCCTCCTCTCCCAGGATGGCGTCATGGGGATAGGCGGTGGTGATGGCGGCGCGGATCAGATCCTCGACCTCGCGGTCGGCGCGGCTGACGATGTCCTGGGGGGTGGCCTTGGCCTCGATCACCAATTGATCGCGGTCGTGGAAATAGCGCAGCGCCAGCGCGCCGCCGCGGGTGGCGGCGTCGCAGGCCAGGTCGAAGCGGGCGCGAAGGGGGTCGGTCATGGGGCCTCTCTCAGGCGACGCGGGTCGCGTCCTTGGGGTCGATGCGCAGATGGACGCGGGTGCCCACCGGCAGCGGGGTTTCGGTGATGGGCCGCGACACCAGCAGATCGCCGACGGGCGTCTGGATGCCATATTCGATGCGGCTGCCCAGATAGGTGGCGCTGGCGATCAGGTCGGGGCCGCCCGGCTCCAGCCCGATCCGTTCGGGGCGCAGCGACAGCATCGCCTGCCCCTCGGGGCCCGGCACGTCCAGCGACAGGCCCGGCGCGGTGAACCGCCCCTGCGCCACATGCCCCGCGATCAGGTTCGCGTCGCCGATGAAATCCGCGATGAAGGGCGATGCCGGGCGTTCATACAGGTCCGCAGGCGTGCCGATCTGGGCGATGCGGCCCTGCTGCATCACGACGATGCGGTCGGACACGGCCAGCGCCTCCTCCTGGTCGTGGGTCACATAGACGGCGGTCAGGCCAAAGCGGCGCTGCAGGCTGCGGATCTCCTCGCGGACCTTGCGGCGCAGTTTCGCGTCCACGTTGGACAGGGGTTCGTCGAACAGGATCACGTCGGGCTGCTGGACGATGGCGCGGGCCACGGCCACGCGCTGCTGCTGGCCGCCCGACAGCTCGGACGGCAGGCGCTGGTGCAGGCCGGACAGGCCCACCTGGTCCAGGATCTCGGCCGCGCGGGCGCGGGCGGCGGCGCGTTTCGTGCCGCGGATGACGGGGCCGTAGGCCACGTTGTCCAGCACCGACATATGCGGGAACAGCGCATAGGACTGAAACACCATCCCCACATTGCGCGCCGAGGCCGGGTCCCGGCTGACATCGCGCCCGGCGATTAGCACCTGCCCCTCGGAGGGCAGCTCCAGCCCCGCGATCAGGCGCAGGGACGTGGTCTTGCCGCAGCCGGACGGCCCCAGAAAGGTCACCAGCTCTCCCTTGGCGATGGTCAGGTCGATGCCCGCCACGGCCACGGCGTCGCCATAGCGTTTCACCACGCCGCGAAATTCGATGGCGGTCTCGGTCATGTTGCCTTGCCTTTCGACAGCGCGCTGCGCCGTCCCAGTTTGCGCCGTCCGATGCCCAGGTTCATCAGTGCGATGCAGGCCATCATGACCAGCATCAGCACCGTGGAATAGGCGATGGCCAGCGCGAATTCGCCGTTCTCGACCCGGCCCATGATATAGGCGGTCGCCATGTTGTGCCGCGCCGAGACCAGAAAGATCACCGCCGACACCGCCGTCATGGCCGTGACGAAGGCATAGACCAGCGCGGTAAAGATCGCGGGCTTGATCAGCGGCAGGACCACGTCGACCATGACGCGACCGCCGCCGGCGCCCATGGTCTGGCTGGCCTCCTCCATGCTGCGGTCGATCTGGGCCAGCGCGGCCACGCCCGCGCGCATGCCCACCGCCATGTTGCGGAACACGAAACAGATCACCAGGATCCACAGCGTGCCGGTGATGTCGATGGGCGGCACGTTGAAGGCCGCGATATAGCTGACCCCCACCACCGTGCCGGGCACCGCGAAGGACAGCAGCGTGCCGAATTCGAACAGCCGCTTGCCGGTGAAATCCTGCCGGGTGATCAGCCAGGCGGTCAGGATGCCGATGCCCATGGTCAGCGGCGCCGACAGGGCGGACACCCACAGCGTGGTGATCATGCTGTTCCAGGCCGAGCCGAACAGCTGCACGCCGCGGTCGGTGATCTCGAACGAGAAGGCCGTCCAGACATGCGCGATGGTCGGCGTCAGGTCCATCCGCGCGATATCGCCCACGAAACCACCGACCAGCACGATGGCATAGATGCCCGTGGTGAAGACCACGAAAGGCACCACCGCCGCGATGGCCGCCCATTTGACCAAGGGCGGCACGGCGGCGGTCAGGCCCGCATCCGATTTGCCGGTGACGGTGACATAGCTGGCGCGGCCCACCCACCGCTGCTGCACCCAGAACGCGCCCACGGTCAGCGCCAGCAGGATCAGCGACAGGGTCGCCGCATGGCCCAGGTCGTATTGCGCGCCCACCACCGCAAAGAAGATGCGCGTGGACAGCACGTCATAGCTGCCGCCCAGCACGATGGGGTTGCCGAAATCGGACAGGCTTTCGATGAAGGCCAGCAGGAAGGCCGCCGCCAGGGCCGGGCGCAGCAGCGGCCAGGTCACGCGGCGAAAGGTGGTGACCGGCCGCGCGCCAAGCGTGGTCGAGGCCTCCTCCAGCGTCGGATTGATCGCCTCCAGCGCGGACAGGATCACCAGGAAGGTGACGGGGGCGAAGGCCAGCACCTGCGCCATCAGGATGCCCGGCAGGCCATAGATCCAGCGGGTCGGGCGGATGCCCATCAGCTCGGCCAGCTCGACCGTGACGATGCCGGTGCGCCCGAACAGCACGATGATCGCGACGCCCACCACAAAGGGCGGCGTGATGATCGGCAGGATCGACAGCGCGCGCAACAGACGCTTGAGCCGGAAATCGGTCCGCGCCACCAGCAGCGCCAGCGCCAACCCAAGCGCGGTCGCCAGCGTGGCCGACAGCACGCCCAGGATGACCGAGTTAATGACCACCCCGCAGCGCCCCGCCCCGGTCAGGCATCCCAAGGCCCAAAGGTCGGGCGCGGTCAGGCGCGCGGCGAAGGGCGCCAGCGACACGGTGCCGTCGGCGGCCACGAAGGCTGTCGCGACCAGCCGCAGGATCGGAAAGAACACGAACAGCGACAGCGCCGCCACGATGCCGATGATCGACAGCGCGGCAAAGCGTTCGCCCCGGCAAAAGCCGCGCCCGGCCAGCAGATCGGCCAGCGCGCCGATCAGCGCGATGCCCGCGATCCAGGCGCCCCAGCCAAAGCCGGGCTGGCCCAGGGCGCTGGTGGGAAACAGCGCCTCCAGCCCCGCGATGGCGGGGCCGCGCAGGCCGATGGCAAAGCCCTGCAGGATCAGCCAGACCAGCCCCGCGCCGACCAGAACCGCGCCCGCCGGATGGATGCGCCAGTCCCGCGCCATCGCCGACAGCAGAGCCAGCCCCCCGCCGATGGCGATCAGCGGCATCAGCCAGGCGCGCCCCTCCAGCGCCTGCGTCAGGGCCGATCCGCCGCCGCCCTTGAACCAGGGCAGCAGCAGGACCGCCAGCAGCAGCCCGCCGGACCAGACCAGCCCGATCCGGCGGGCGTCGACTCCGCTCACCGGGCCAGGGCGCCGATTTCCGCGTCCCACCGGGCCAGCAGCGCCGCGCGCACATCGGCCGAGCCGAAGCGCGCAAAGTCATAGTCGATCAGCTTGATGTCCTCGAGGTCGGGCGCCTCGGGCGGGGTCGAGGCGTTCAGGTTCGACGGGACCTGAAAGCTTTTGGCCGCGGCCCCGATCTCCTGCGCCTCGGGGGACAGGGCCCAGTCATACCACAGACGCGCCGCCTCCGGGTTGGGGCCGCCCTTGATGATCGACATGGAGCCCACCTCATAGCCGGTGCCCTCGCAGGGGGCGACGGTCACGACGGGCGCGCCGTCCACGGTCTGGGCCACGGCGTCATGCATGAAGACGATGCCCACCGCCGTCTCTCCGGTGGCGGCGGCGCGGGCGGGGGCGGCGCCCGATTGGGTGTACTGGCTGACATTGGCGTGCAGATCGGCCAGATAGGCAAAGGCCTCGTCCTCGCCCATCAGCTGCACCATCGTGGCCAGCATGGTATAGGACGTCCCCGAGGAATTGGGGTTGGCCACCTGGATGTCGTCGCGGAACCGTTCGTCCGTCAGGTCTGCCCAGCAGGCGGGCGGGTTCTCGGCCACCAGGTCAGAGTTGTAGCCGAACCCCAACGCGCCCGCATAGATGCCCACAGTGCGATAGCCCGAGGTCTCGGCCTGGGCCAGCGCCCAGGGCTGCAGCTGGTCCAGCATGGGGGACCGGTATTCCTCGGTCAGATCCTCCTGGGCGGCCTGCAGATGCGGGTCGCCCGTGCCGCCCCACCAGACGTCGCCGCGCGGCTGGCCGACCTCGGCCTTGATCTGGGCGAATGTCTCTCCGCTGGACTTGCGGGTCATCAGGACATTGATGCCCGTTTCGCGCTGGAACGCCTCGGACTGGGCGCGGCACCATTCCTCGTTGACCGAGCAATACAGCACCAGCTCATCGGCCTGCGCAAAGGCACTGGCAGGCAGGACGGTCAGCGCCGTGGCGGCGATGGCGGCAAAATGGCGGTTCATGCGATCTCTCCCTCTGGGGGCGGGTGCGGTGCCCGTCCCATCCTCTTGGTTCAGCCTAGCGGCACGCGGACGGCCCTGTCCACCGCCAAGACGCCCCGCAAGGCCTTGAAACGGATGGAATTTGATGCTGCGCCGCGGCATGGGCGCTGTCTGGCACAGCGATGTGACAGGGGCATGACGGCCCGCGCGCCGTCATGCCGCACCCGACCAGGCGGCGTCGTGAAAGCCGATCTCCAGCCGCTGGACATGGCCGAACAGCGCGATCAGCGCCTGCTGGCGATCCGCAGACAGGTCCGCGCCCAAGCGGTCGACCCGGTCCCGCAGCCAGCGCGCCTGATCGCGAAACGCGGGCGCTGCATGCAGCGCGATCCAGTCGCGGCGCATCGGATCGCGCAAGGTCGCGTCGCGATGGGCGTCGCACCAGGTCCAGTACATCCATTCGGCGGCGAACATCGCGGTGGCGATATCGGCGAAATCGCCGTCCCGGGCGATGCCCAGCATGCCGTCCCGGAACGCCGCCACCCGCGGATCGGATTGCAGGCCCGGGTCCGCGACCAGCCCGCGCCGGGCATGGGCATCGCGGAAATAATCCATCTGCCCATGGGCCAGCCCATCCAGCGACGCGATCAGCTTGCGCCGGTCGTCCAGATCGCTGGCCTTGGCCACGGCATAGCCGAAGATGGCGATGGCGGTCTCCCCGAAGGCGCCCTCGATCAGCAGATAGCGGTCGAAACCCGCATCGGGCAGGCGGTCGGCGGCCAGATCGCGCACGAACGGATGCGCGACCATCGCGTCGAAACTGGCGGCCTGTTCGGCCAGCATCCGGTCGGACAGGCTCACAGCGCGGCCTCGGCTGCGGCGACAAAGCGGCGGACGCGTTTGGGTTCGACCGGGTTCCACCAGACGCCCCCCTCCTTGAGCGACGAGGCAACGATCACGCCATTAGTGCGGCCCAGGATCGCCGCGACATTGTCGGGCGTCACGCCGGACCCCACCAGCAGCGGCAGATGGGTCGCGCCGCCGATCTCGTCGATCTCGTCCATGCTGGCGCTGTCGCCGGTGCGCTGGCCGGTGGCGATAATGCAATCGCTGTCGAAAAAGCCCAGGTCGCGGGTCAGTTCCGGGATCGACCGGTCGGCCACGATGGCGTGGCTGCCGTGCTTGACATGCGCGTCGGTAAAGACCCGCACATGCTCGGCCCGCAGCAGTGACCGGTATCGCAGCGCCTGCGCCGCGCGACCCTCCATGAATCCCTCGTTGGCGACATAGGCATTGGCCCACTGGTTCACGCGGATGAAATCGGCACCCCCCGCCACGGCGGTGGCCAGCGCGGGCAGGGGCGCATTGGCCAGCACGTTGATGCCGATGGGCAGGCCAAAGGCGCGCCTGATCCGGTCGGTCACGACCGACAGGAAGGCGGGGGTTTCGGGGCCGATCTCGTGTGGTTTGGAAAACGGGATGTCGCCGTGGTTTTCGACGATCAGCCCGTGCATTCCCCCTTGCACCAGACGTTCCGCATCGCGCATGCAGGTGTCATAGATGTCGTCCATCGACGCGCCGCGATAGCGGGGGGCGCCGGGAAAGGCGGGGCAATGGATCATGCCGATCAAGGCCTTGTCGCGCCCGAAGATGTCGCGGATGGCCCCTGCCGGGCGGTCTGAGATCAGTGTCATGGGTTGGCCTTTCGAAAAAGCGGAGACGGGCGATGAAGGCTTTTGTGATCGGAAACGCGGCCCTTGACGAGACCGTGTCGGTCGAGGATTTCCCCCGGCCCGGCGCCTCGATCTTTGGCCGCGCGCTGTCGCAGGACCTGGGCGGCAAGGGCGTGAACCAGGCGGTCGCCATCGCCCGCACGGGCCTGGCCTGCCATCTGGTCGCGGCGGTGGGCCAGGACGCCCGCGGGCGCGAGATCGCCGCACGCCTGGCGGCCGAGCCGGTGATGGCGCAGCTGATCGCGCTGCCCGGTCTCGCGACCGACAATTCGATCATCCTGATGGCGGGGCATGGCGAAAACGCGGTCATCACCACCCGAGCCGCCGCGGGCGCCATGACCCCCGACCACGCGACCGCAGCCCTGGCGCGCGCCGTCCCCGGCGATCTGCTTGTGCTGCAGGGCAATCTGGGGGCGGACACCACCGGCGCCGCGCTGCGCGAGGCGCGGGCGCGGGGCATGCGGACCGCGCTGAACCCCTCGCCCCTGCAGGATTACGTGGCGGACCTGTGGCCGCTGGTCGATTGCGCCTTCGTCAATGAGGACGAGGCTGCGGCCCTGGGCGGCGACGCCCGCCTGCTGTCCCAGGGCGTGGCCGAAGTCGTGCTGACCCTTGGCGCGCGGGGTGCCACGCTGGTGCGGGACGGCGCGCGGATCGACGTGCCCGCCGCGCCCTGCGCGGTGGTGGACACGACCGGGGCGGGCGATTGCTTCATGGCGGTGGCGCTGGCCTCCGCCGCGCTGCGGGGCGTGGCGTTGGATGCGCGCGCGCTGCGCCATGCGGCTCAGGCGGCCGCCTGGACGGTCGGGCGCGCGGGCACGGTCAGTGCCTTTCCCGACACGGCCGCGATGGGCGCGATCCTGGCGGGGGACTGACCCGCTCACCGCGCGACCAGCCAGCCGAACAGGTTCTTCCACAGGGTCGCATAGCCGGGCCAGTCGCAGAATTCGGGCGACAGCCAGTGCGGCCCCACGTCCGAGGTCCAGGCCGCTGTGCGCCCCTGACCGTGTCCGCCCAGAACCAGCAGCGGGTGGCCGCCCTGATCCTCGGGCAGGCGCGCGACCACGGTGGCGCCGTTGCGGACCATCACCTCGTTCACGCCCAGGATCGGCGGCCAGGCGGCGGGCATCCCGGCCATGACCGGGTGGTCGGGCAGCAGGATGTCGGCCTGCGCGCCCTCGGGGATCTCGACCCGGTCGTCCCACGGGTGGCAGGTGACGGGCAGGGTGTCCTCGACCGCGGTGTTTCGCCAACGCGCCTTGCCGTCGATGCCTTGGAACGAGAAATAGCCCCCAATCATCAGCAGGTTGCCCCCCTGCGCAACCCAGTCCCGCAGCATCCGCAGCCGGTTCGGCACCGTCCTGGACCGCAGCCAGACATCGGGCGGCAGCAGAAAGGTGTTCGCCCCGATATCGGACAGGATCACGATGTCATAATCCGCCAGGCCACCGATCTCGAACGGAAAGCCCTCGGCGGCGTCATGGGCGGTCATGTAGTCGATCTGGAATTCGCTGTCCTTCATCGCATTCAGCAGGGGCGTCGCGCCGGTATGGAACCGGACCGAGCCGAACTGGTCAAAGCCCTTGTAATGCGTTTCCGAGGTGGTCCAGCTTTCGCCCACCAAAAGCACGCGGGTTGTCATGGGTCGTTCCTTTCGCGGATGTCAGAAGGTGGCGTCAAAGACGCGGCGCGGGTTCGTGACCATCAGCCGGTCGCAATCCCCGTCGGACAGGCCGTGCCGCATCAGGCGCGGCAGGAAATGGCGGGTGACAAAGGCGTATCCGTTGCCGCCATAGCGGGTCAGCATCATCTTGATGAACACATCCTGCGACAGCAGGATGCGGTCCAGGAACCCCTGTTCGGCCAGCCCCAGGATGGCCCGGGCGACCTGATCGTCGGACGGGCATTGCACCCCCTGATCGGCATAGAAGAAATCCATCCCGATCATGTCGAATTCGACGAAGGCACCCCGCTGCGCCAGCGTTGCCTGATAGACCGGATCGTCATGCGAGGGGTTCATGTGGCACAGCACCGTGTGGCGCAGGTCCCCGCCCTCGGATTCGACCACGTCCAGCACCCGATGCCCAAGCCGGAACCAGCCCGGCAGATGCACCATCAGCGGCAGGCCGGTGCGCGCCTGCGCACGCGCCGCGCCGCGCAGGGATTTTTCCTCCTCGGGGGTGAAATCCGACGACACGCCGATCTCTCCGATCAGGCCGATGCGGGCGTCGGTGCCGTCGGTGCCGGTCAGCGCCTCGGCCACGATCTCATCGGCGATGTCGTCGATGGACAGGCGCGCCACCTGTTCTGGCATCGAGCTGGCCAGATAATAGCCCGCGCCCATCACGATGTTCAGCCCGGTTTCCCCGGCGATGCGGCGCAGGGTGACCGGGTCGCGCCCAATGCCGCGGCAAGTCGGGTCCACCACGCTGCGCCCGCCCACTGCGGTGAAGGCGCGCAACTCCGCGATCGCCAGATCGGGGTCGTCCAGCGCGATGTTGTGGCGGTTCACGAAGGGGTCCTGACGCAGTTCGGACAGGATCTCGATGCTGACGGGGCAGTCGGCTAGGTGCTGGCGTGCGGGGTCGGTCGGTGCGTTCCACCAGCAGCGGCAGTCGTTCTGCAGATGCTCGTGCATCAGCGTGTGGCCCAGATCGGCGGACGCAATCGGGCCGGTGACGGTCATCACCCGGCCCGAACGGGTGTGGCAGAGCGACAGTTCGGTCATGTCCGCGCCTTTCCGAACCGAAAGCCCCGGTCGAACAGTTTCGTGTTCAGCCAGATGGCGATCAGGATGATCGCGCCCGTCACGATCTGCGTGAAGAAGGGCGAGATGTGCAGCAGGATCAGCCCGTTGCCGATCACCGCGATGGTCATGGTGCCCAACACCGTGCCCAGCATCGACGCCTTGCCACCCATCAACGAGGTCCCGCCCAGCACCACGGCGGCGATGACCTGCAATTCGAACCCCTGCGCCGCGTTCGACGAACCAGAGCCAAGCCGCGCGGCGATCAGCATGCCCGCCACGGCAGAGGCCAGCCCGGCCACCACATAGACGGATGCCAAGACGCGCTTGGCGGGCATGCCGACGCGGCGCGCGGCCTCCATGTTCGATCCCACGGCGATCACCTGCCGCCCGTATTGCGTGCGCAGCATGACGACAAAGCCTAGCACCGCGATCAACAGCGCGATCAGCGCGGGCACCGGAAAGCCCGCCAGCGTACCGCGCCCCAGCCAGAAGAAGCCGGGCACATTGGTGATGGGGATCGAATAGCCCTCGGTCAGATACAGCGCAAAGCCGCGCAGGATCGACAGGCCCGCCAGCGTCACGATGAAGGCAGGGATGCCCTGATACGAAATGAACCACCCCTGCACCGCCCCCACGCCCGCGCCCAGCACCAGCATCAGCACCATGACCAGCGGCCAGGGCAGGCCCGCGCCGATGGCGATGGCGCAGACCGCGTTGACCAGCGCCACCTGCGATCCGACCGACAGGTCGATGCCCGCAGTGGTGATGACCAGCGTCATCGCGACCGCGACGATCAGGATGGGGGCTGCCTGGCGCAGCACGTTCAGCAGGTTGCCGGTAGTCAGGAAGGTGGAACTGCTGAGGCCGAAGATGGTCATGCACAGCAGAAAGAACATCGCGATGGACAGGACCTGCGCGTGCTCGCCGATGAAATCGGCCCATGCGGAGCCCGCTTTGCGTTCGGTATAGACAGCCATCAATGGCCTCCCTTGCCGACGATCAGGTCGACCAGTTCCTGAAGGTTCGTGTCTTGGGTGCGCCGTTCGGCGACCTTGGTGCCTTCGTACATGACGGCGATGCGGTCGCAGACGCGGAACAGGTCCTGCATCCGGTGCGTGACCAGCACCACCGCCACGCCGCGCGCCTTGACGCGGTTGATCAGGGCAAGCACGGCCTCGACCTCGGCCACGGCCAGCGCGGATGTGGGCTCGTCCATGATCAGCACCTTGGGGTCGAAGCTGGCGGCGCGGGCGATGGCGATGGCCTGGCGCTGGCCGCCCGACAGTTTCTCGACCTTGGCGGTCAGGCGCGGGATGCGGATCTCCAGCCCGGCCAGCATGCGTTCGGCCTCGGCCAGCATGCGGGGCTGGTCCAGGAAGGGACCGCGCTTCAGCTCTCGGCCCAGGAACAGGTTGCCCACGACGTCCACGTGATCGCAGAGCGATAGGTCCTGATAGACCATCTCAATCTTTTGCGCGCGGGCCTCGGAGGGGGTGGCGAAGCGCACCGGCTGGCCGTCCAGCAGGATATGGCCGCCATCGGGGACATAGGTGCCGGACATGACCTTGGACAGGGTCGATTTGCCCGCCGCATTGTCGCCGATCAAGCCCAGGCATTCGCCCGCCCGCACGTCCAGATCGACCCCGCGCAACGCCTGGTGCGACCCGAAGGTCTTGGTGATGCCGCACAGCGACAGGATGGCCGGGGGGTGGTCCCCCCGCGCCACGGCTGAGGGGACCGGCTGCATCACTCGAACGCCGCCCGGAACTCGTCCACGTTCTCGGAGGTCACGATGGTAACGGGGACCGAGATCTCGGCCTCGACGCTGCCGCCATCCGACAGGGTACCCAGAGCCTCGACCGCCGCCGCGCCCATGCCCGCGGGGTCCTGCTGGATCACGGCCTTGACATAGCCCGCCTCGATCCCGGTGATGGCCTGCGCGGTCAGATCCCAGCCATAGACGGCGATGTCGCCCTGCCGCCCCTGGCTTTCGACCGCCGCGATGGCGCCAAGCAGGGCGGGTTCGCCGGTAGCATAGATCGCGGTCAGCGCCGGGTTCGCGGTCATCAGGTTCTCGGCCGCGCCAAGGGCCGTGTCCTGCACATTCTGGCCGTCCACGGTGCCCGCGACGGTGACGCGGGCACCGTCCAGCGCCTCTTCGAAACCGTCCTTGCGAACGTTCTGGATGAACGAGTTCAGCGCGCCCACGATGCCCAGGGTCGACCCCTCGGGCAGCGTGTCGTTCACCACCGCCGCCAGATCGGCCCCGGCTTGGGCGTTGTCCACGCCGATCTGGGCGGAATGCGGGCCTTCGGGCAGGATCGCGTCGATGGCCACCACGGGGATGCCCGCATCGACGGCCTGCTGGACGGCGGGCATGATGCCGTTCACGTCGATGGCCACGACCGCGATGCCGTCCACGCCCTCCTGGATATAGGTCTCGATCGCGCTGTTCTGCGCCGCCGGATCGTTGTTGGCGTTGAAGATCAGCAGGGTCGCGCCCGCGGCGTCCGCAGCCTCCTGCGCGCCGCGGTTCATGTCGTTGAAGAACAGCGCCTGCTGGTTGATCTGGACCAGCGCAAAGGTCTTGCCCTCCTGCGCCAGGGCGGGCAGGGCGGCGGCGATCAGGCCGGTGGTCATCAGCGCACCCAGGGTGCGGCGGGTTAGGGTGGTCATGGTCTCATTCCTCGCTGTTGGGGTTGCGGTGGAAAGGGCGGATCGGCGGCGCAACGGAGTTCCGCGCGATCAGCGTGACATCCAGCAGCTCCTCTGACGGGGGCTTTGCGGGATCGGTGCCGTCCATGGCCAGCAGGCGCCGCAGCGCGTGGCGGCCCAGGTCGCGGACGGGTTGACGCACCGCGGTCACGGCGGGTGCGAACAGGTGCAGGGGCCCGACATCGTCGAAGCCGATGACCGAGACCTGATGGGGAATGGCGATGCCCGCCTCGGCCAGCACCTCGCACAGGCCGATCAGCAGCTCGTCCGAGGTGGCAAAGATCGCAGTGGGGCGGGTATCCGGGGCGCGGTCGACAAAGCTGCGGCCTGCCGCGCGACCGGCGTCGATGGTATAGGGGCCGCGGATGCGCTCGATCCGGTGATGGGGACCGGCGATGGCGGCCATCCCTTGGGCAAAGCCCCGATGGCGGCGCGCGCCGCTGACCATCTCGTCGACGCCACCCACGAACAGGACGTGGCGATGGCCCGCCTGCGCCAGATGCTGCCCGGCCAGCCAGCCGCCCTGGCAGTTGTCGCAAAAGATCTTGGGGACATCGGCGCCCAGGACATCCTCGTCCACCACCACGCAGCGCGGCAGGCGGTTGATCTTGGCGGCCAGCTCTCGCGTGCCGGCATGGTTGGTGACAAAGATCAGCCCGTCCGCATGGCCCGTCCGCACCAGGTCCAGATAGGACAGCTCTCGCGCGGGGCTGTTCAGCGTCGCGTAAAGCGCCAGCGCCAGGCCCTGCTCGCTGGCCTCGGCCTCGACCGCGCCGACCAGCGTGGCAAAGAACGGGCTGGAGATGTCGGGCACGATCAGCGCGATCGTGTCCGACCGCCCCAGGCTGAGGCGGCGGGCATGCGGGTTGGGGGTATAGTCCAGCGCCCGGATCGCCGCATCGATCAGCGTGGCCGTGCGCTCGGGCAGCTCCAGCGAGCCGTTCAGATAGCGCGACACCGTGGCCTTGGAGACCCCGGCAGCGGTCGCGACATCCTGCAGATTGGCCACCATTTCCCCCGAATCCGCCTGATAAAGCGGTTTAGTAAACTGGTTTATAAACTCAGACTGCCCGGTGGGAATGCGGTCTGTAAACCAAAATGTCATGGCAGTGCGGGCCCTGCCCCTTTCACGGGCAGACGGGGCGGGGATCACGCCCCCGGCCCGTCCGGTCTGTCGGGGGCGTGTCCTACCAGATGAAATCCTCGGCGTTCATGTGCGACAGCCGGAAATCCTCGATCACCAGGCTGTTGGGGCCGATGTTGATCACCACGTCCGACCCCTGCTGGCTTGCAGCGGCGCGGATGTTGGAAAAGCTGTTGATCGCCGCGAACGAGGACAGGTCGATCTGATCGTCGCCATTCTCGAAATCGGTGATCCGGTCGCGCCCGCCGTTAAAGACAAAGCGGTCGGCCCCCTCTCCGCCGGTCATCAGGTCGTTGCCCGCGCCGCCGTTCAGCGTGTCATTGCCCTCGCCCGCGCGCAGCGTGTCGTTGCCCGCGCCCGCGACCATCAGGTCGTCGCCCTCTCCGCCAGTCAGGATGTCGTCGCCGCCGTTGGAAAAGATGCGGTCGTTGCCCTCGCCGCCGTCGATCGTGTCGCGGCCATTGCCGGCGTTCAGCGTGTCGTTGCCCTCGCCGCCGACGACGCGGTTGTTGCCCGCCCCGGCATAGACGATGTCATTGCCCTCACCCGCAAAGATGCGGTCGTTGCCGCCATTGGCCCAGATGCTGTCATTGCCCGATCCGCCATAGACCAGGTTGTTGCCGGTGCCGGCCCAGATGAAGTCGTTGCCTTCGCCGCCATCCAGCGTGTCGTCGCCGCCAAAGCCCTGCAGCCGGTCATCGCCCGAGCGGCCATAGATCAGGTCGGCCGCATTGGTCCCGTTGAGCCTGTTGTCGTCGTCATTTCCGAACAGTCGTGCCATGTGATGTCCTCCAGAGGGAAACGGCGCCGGGGTTCAGAAAGCCCGCCGGTCGACGCCGATCCCCGCGGGCCTGACGCGCCCCCACCCTGAGGGATGCGTGTCCCCCCGATGACGCGCCGGGGCCGGGCTTATTCCGCGATCGCGCGATTTATTTCCCCGCCTGCCAGATCGGGGCCCGCCTGATCGGCACCCGTCGCGCTGCCGCCATTCTGCGGCCCGACGCGGCCCGGCCCCGTGCAGGACGGCGGCGCCTGCAGCAGCCCCGCGCCGAAGACCTCGTCGCGGCCCGGCTCGCCCAGATCCTCGGCCCGTTCGGTCAGGCGGCGGGCCAGATCGGCGGCCGACAGCGCGGGCTCGGCGCGCAGCCACAGCGCCGCCGCTGCCGTCACAAAGGGCGCGGCAAAGGACGTCCCGGTCTTGGTCCGCGCCCCGCTGATCGAGGCCGNCCCGCCGCCGCCACGATCAGCACGTCGCGGGCCACCAGCAGCGCGATCTGGCGGGCCAGTTCCTCATTCGGCGGCCCGGCCAGCGACATGTTGATCAGGCGCAGATCCTGCGCGCCCAGCCAGTCCAGCGCCGCGATCAGGCTAAAAGCGTCACTGCGCTGATCCTGGCCCTGGCGGACAAAGGCATCGACGGCAATCAGCCGCGTGCCCGGGATCAGGCCAGGGCTGCGCGTGTCCGGCGCGCCGACCAGCAGCGCCGCGACCGCGGTGCCGTGCAGCGCATCCGACGCCGTGGCGCGCGCGCGTTCCGCCGCCGGGTCAAGGCTGTGGACGGTCAGGTTGGCCTGGGCGAAGGTCGCGTGATCGGCATTGACGCCGGTATCGACCATCCCCACCGCAGGCAGCGGCCCGCACCCCGCGACCGGCTGCCAGGCGATCACCTGCCGCGCCAGGCACAACCCGCCGGGACAGGCGTCGCCCGCCTGCGCCGCGCCTTGGTCGGTGCGATAGAAATGGTTGAAATCGGCGCTGGTGCCCGAGGCGCGGGCCCGCACCGCCGCGCGGGCGGCGTCCAGATCCAGCGGGCCGGGCTTGCGCAGGCGCACCAGGGTCGCGCCGCCGGTCAGGGCGCGCTGTTCGATTAGGACAAAGCCGTCGGCCTGCAGCTGCGCCAGATCGTCCGCGGAGACGCCCCGCGCGATGATCTCATCGGCGGCACGGTCGGGCAGGGGCGCGGGGGCAGGGGCGCGGGCGGGTGCTGCACGGCGCACGGGGGCGGGGGCCGCCTGTCGGGGCGCGGCCCGGCGCGGCGTCGCGCGGCGCCGGTCGTCGTCATCGCGATCCCCCGACCGCCCCGAGAACGAGGTCCCGCCGCTGCTGCGGCCCCCGTCGCCCCGGTCGTCATCATCGTCATCGTCGTCGTCGCGGTCATCATCATCGTCGTCGTCGTCGTCCGATTGGGCCATGGCCTTGGACAGCAATCCGATGCCGTCCAGGTCCAGGCGGGGCTGGGCCCCCAGGGCCAGCACGAACAGCAGGGTGAACAGGACAAGTCGTTGCATGGGTCTCTCCGTCTGACGTCAGCACTGGACAATGACGCCCCGGCCTTTCAGATATTCCCCCAGGACCGGGGCAGGCAGCAAGGTGGAACCACATGGATGCGGCATTCGGTGATGCACTGATCCGATTGTTGCCGAACCTGCGCCGCTATGCGCTGTCACTGTGCCGCCGCCCCGACCTGGCCGACGATCTGGTGCAGATCACGGTCGAACGCGCGATCACCCATCACGCCGCCCGCGACCCCGCGCAGCGGCTGGAGCCGTGGCTGTTCCGCATCTTGCGCAACGCCTTCATCGACACGACCCGCCGCCAGCGCACCGAGGGCACCCGCGTCGATGTCACCGACCACCCCGAGATCCTTGCGACCGACGACGCCCCGCTGATCGAGGCGCGGCTGATGCTGGCCGCCACGCGCAGCGCCATGACCCGCCTGTCGCCCGAGCAGGAGGAGATCCTGACCCTCGTCTGCATCGAGGGCCTCAGCTATGCCGAGGCGGCCCAGGTGCTGGACGTCCCCAAGGGCACCGTCATGAGCCGCCTGTCCCGCGCCAGGCTGGCCCTGGCCGCCCTGTTGGGAATAAACTGAGCATGCGGCACGTCAACAACGCGATCGGGGCCATCAGGCAAGGACAGGAACAGTGACGATTGACGACGAGACCCTGATGGCGCTGGCCGATGGCCAGTTGGACCCCGATCAGGCGCGCGACGTGCAGGCGCGGCTGGCCGCCGACCCCGCGGCGCAGGCGCGGCTGGCGCTGTTCCGCCGGACGCGCGCCCGGCTGGAGGCGCTGCGCGACGATACCCCGCAGGCGGAACCCGGCGACGCGGCGCTGATCGCGCGCATCCGGGCGGCCACGGGCGGGGCCGCACCCCAACAGGAGGCAGCCGGCCCGGCGGCGGCCACGATACCGCCCAGTCCGACAGCGGCCCCACCCCAGTCCAGGATGCGCGCGGCCAATGCCAATCGCGCGCCCTGGATGGCGCTGGCGGCAGGCTTGGGCGCGGTGGCGGTCATGGCCGGGCTGGCGCTGACCGACGGGCGCCGCGATGGGTCGCCCCTGCAGACCGCGCTGGCCCAGCTGCCCGCCGGAGAAGGGACCGTGCTGCCCGACGGCACCGACCTGACGGTTCTGGCCAGCTTTCGCATCGGCGGCGACGCGCTGTGCCGCGAGGTCGAGACGCTGCGCGACGACAGCGCGCGCCTCGCGGTCCTGTGCCGCGCCGCACCCGGTCAGCCCTTCGAGGAACGCTTTGCCATGGACCTGCCCGCAGGCGACGACTATCGTCCCGCCTCGGGCGATCTGGAGGCGCTGGACGACTGGCTGATCCAGGTCGGCGCAGGCCCCGTCCTGTCCCTCCAGGAGGAGGCGCCGCTGCTGACCCCCTGAGCGATCACGCGTCGTCGATCACATAGCCAAAGCCGCGCACATTGCGGATCAGCCGCTCGGCACCGGGGCCGTCCACCTTCTTGCGCAGATAGGCGATATAGACCTCGACCAGATTGGTGTTGGGGTCGAAGCTTTTGCCCCACACGCCCGCCAGGATCTCCATCCGGCTGACGATGGTGCCGCGCCGTTCGACCAGGAACCGCAGCAGCGCGAATTCCGTGGGCGTCAGGCCCAGATCGCGCCCGCCGCGCACGGCACTTTTCAGCGCCAGGTTCAGCGTCAGGTCGGCGATCTGCACCGCCTCCTGGCGGGCGCCGCCCCGGCGGCGCAGCGTCTCGATGCGGACCAGCAGCTCCTCGAAAGCGAAGGGCTTGGTCATATAGTCGTCGGCCCCCGACCGCAGGCCGTCCAGCTTTTCCTCCAGCGCGTCGCGGGCGGTCAGCATCAGGATCAGCTGCCCCGAATCGGCGCGGCGCAGCTGGGCGCACAGATCCGCCCCCTCGGCATCGGGCAGCATGCGGTCCAGGATCACCAGGCACCAGCGCCGCGCCTCCAGCGCGGCCAGCATCGCGGCGCCGGTCGCGACGTGATGGGGGGCATAGCCCTCGACCGTCAGGCCCTGGACCAGAAAGGCCGCGATCTCGGGGTCGTCCTCGACGATCAGGATGTCCATGCCGCGCCCCCCTGCGCGCCGCCCCAGGGCAGCGTGATCTCGACCCGCGCGCCGGGCTCGGTGCGGGCGATGGCGATGGCGCCGCCATGCTGCTCCAGCAGCCAGCGCGCGATGGGCAGGCCCAGCCCCGCGCCCCCCCGCGCGCCCCGGCTGTGGCCGCGATAGAACCGCTCGAACACCCGCGAGGCCTCCTCCTCGGTGAAACCCGGGCCGCGGTCGGACACGGCCAGCCGGATCAGGCCCCCGGCCTCGTCCAGCTCCAGCGTGACGGCGGTGCCGTCGGGGGCGTGGCTGATGGCGTTGTCCAGCACGATGACGATGGCCTGGCGCAGCCGGTCGGGATCGGCGCGCAGCACGATCGGTTCGGAAGGCTGGGTGACGCTGATCGTCACGTCGCGCTGACGCGTCAGCAGGGCGGCATCCATCATCACCTCGGCCAGCACCTCCTGCATCATGGTGTCGCGAAAGGCGAAGGCGATGGCCCCGGCCTCGGAGCGGGCCAGAAACAGCAGGTCATCGACCAGCCGCCCCATCTGCCCGCTGCGCCGGGTGATCTGGGAGAGGGTCTGGCGCAGGTCGGCCACCGTCGCCTGCGGCTGGCGCAGCGCCACCTCGGCCTGGCCGCGGATGGCGGTCAGGGGGGTGCGCAGCTCGTGGCTGACATCGGCAAAGAACTGGGTGCGGGTGTCGTTCAGCCGCGTCAGGCGGGCGTTCGCGGCCTCCAACTGGCTGGTGCGCTGGCTGAGGCTGGCGGTGCGCTCGGCCACCTGAACCATCAGCGAATCGCGGGCCGCGCGCAGGTCGCTCTGCTGGCGAGCAATGGCGCGGGCCATCTGGTCGAACCGCGTGGCCAGCCGCCCCAGCTCGTCCCCGCCGGGGGCCGGGCGGGGGCGGGTCACGCGGCCCTGGCCCAGGTCGTCGACCGCGCGGGCCAGCGCCTCGATGGGCCGCGACACCAGCCGGTCCATCACCAGCGCGGCGCCCACGGCCAGTCCCGTCCCCAGCACCACCGTGCTGATCGCCAACGCGCGCAGAAGTTCCGTCTGGCGGTCCCACCGGTCGATGGCGTCCAGCACCCGCGCCTCGTCGGCGGCGGTCGCGCTGCGCAGCAGGTCCGAGATCTCGTCGTCCAGCCCGTCCTCGACCTGCACGACATAGATGCGCCGCGCCTCCTCAATGCGGCCATCCGCCACCAGATCGGCCATGCGCGCGCCGATATCGGCCAGCCGCTCGGTCCGGTCCAGGATCACCTCGATCCACTCCAGCATCTCGGCGTCGCGCTGGCGGGCACGGTCGCTGGCGGCGGTGGCGATGTCCTCGCGCAGCCGATCGCGCACCCCCTCCAGCCGCGCCAGCAGGGTCCGCGACACCTCGGTGACCTCGCGCCGATTGGACAGCCCGATGCTCAGCAGCTCTGAGATCTGCTCGGCCATGCGGTTGCTGTCCGAGCTCAGCTCGTTCAGCTGGCGCAGGCTTTCATAGCTGTCGGCCATGCGGCGGCGGTTGCGGTCGGTCGTCTCCAGCGCGACCAGCATGAAGGCGCAGATGACCGCCACGCAGACCGCCAGCGCCCCGTGGCTGACCAGAAGCTTGTTGCGGATCTTCATGCCCGTTCCTCTTGCGGCTGGTCACACGATAGGCGGATCGCCGCGACCCGCCATGCCCGATCGGCCTGTCTCGTAAACTTCTAATTTGAAGGACGGCCCTGCCGTCTCCACGTCGATCGCATGCGACAGACGTGCTTGCAAAGCATTCCGTCAGACCTTTTTGCGCCTGCCCGCGGCCCTTGCGGGAATAAAACCTGCGGCCCCGCCGTCACCCACCCATGCGACCCGCACCAAGGAGACCAGACGATGACTGACATGCCCGCTGACATCATCCGCCAGAAACGGGTCGTGCTGTATTCGCACGATACCCTTGGGTTCGGCCATCTGCGGCGCAACATGCTGCTGGCCGGCGCGCTCAAGCGGATGGACCCCGCGCCCGATGTGCTGATGATCGCGGGCATGGCCGAGGCCGGGGCCTTCAAGCTGCCGCAGGGCGTCGACGTGCTGACCCTGCCCGCCTATGGCAAGCGTGCCGACGGCAGCTATCACGCCCGCAGCCTGGGGCTGGAGCTGAAGGACCTGGCGCGGCTGCGGTCCGACATCATCCGCGGCGCGCTCAAGGCCTACGACCCCGACCTGGTGATCGTCGACAACGTGCCGCGCGGCGCGCAGTCGGAACTGGACCGTCCCCTGGCCGCACTGCGCCAGCGGGGCCGGGCGCGGATCGTTCTGGGCCTGCGCGACGTGATCGACGCCCCCGAAACGGTGCGCGCGCAATGGCTCAAGCGGCGCAACTTCGCCGCCATCCGCGACTGGTTCGACGAGGTCTGGGTCTATGGCGACCCGAATTTCTTTGACCTGATCGAGGAATACGCCTTTGGCGATGCCTTTGCCGCCAAGGCGCATTTCCTGGGCTATCTGGACCAGCGCAAGCGGCTGGAGGGGATGGCGCCGGTCGATCTGCCGCGCGATCCCTATATCCTCTGCGCGGTGGGCGGGGGCCGCGACGGCGCGGCGCTGTGCCGGGCCTTTGCCGGGGCGACCCTGCCCGCGGGCCATCGCGGCATCATCCTGACCGGCACGCAGATGCCCGCCGCCGCCCGCGCCCAGCTGGAGGCCAGCATCGCCGCCCGGCCCGACATGGAGATCGTCGATTTCCTGGCCGAGCCGCTGCCCCTGATGCAGGGCGCCGCGCGGATCATCGCCATGGGCGGCTACAACACCGTGACCGAGGCGCTGTCGCTGCGCCGCCCCACGCTGATCGTGCCGCGCACCCGGCCCCGGCTGGAACAGCTGCTGCGCGCCGAGCGCCTGTCGGCCAAGGGCGCGATCGGGATGATCCTGCCCGAGCACCTGACCCCTGCGCGGCTGACCGCCTGGATGGCCGGGCCACCGCCCGCCGCAGGCTTGGGCCAGGACATGCTGGACATGGGCGGCCTCGAGCGCATGCAGGCCCGCGCCCGCATGCTGCTGGCCCAGCCCGCACCGCTGGAGGCCGTGGCATGAGCATCGGTTACGTCCTCAAACGCTATCCGCGGTTTTCCGAGACCTTCGTCGTGAACGAGATCCTGGCCCATGAGGCCGCGGGCCGGTCGGTCAAGATCTTCGCCCTGCGCTCGGTCGAGGAGACGCATTTCCAGAACATCATCTCGCGCGTGCGCGCCCCCGTCACCCGCATCCCCGACCGCATCAAGGGCATCGACGAGGGCTGGCCCCAGCTGGCCGCCGCCCAGGCCATCCCGGGCGCGTGGGCGCGGCTGGCCGATTTCCCCGAGGCCTCGGGCCGCGACATCCTGCAGGGCATCCGTCTGGCGCTGGAATGCCGCGCGCGCGGCGTCACGCATCTGCACGCGCATTTTGGCACCGTCGCCTCGACCGTGGCACGGATCGCGGCGCGCCTGGCCGAGACTCCCTGGTCCATGACGCTGCATGCCAAGGACATCTTCATGGATTACGCCGAGAACCGGAACCTGGCCCTCAAGATCGCCGAGGCCCCTGCGACCGTCACCGTCTCCGACTTCAACCGCCGCTATCTGGAGGACCGCTTTGGCCATCCGGTCACGCGCATCTTCAACGGGCTGGACCTGGAGGGCTTTCCCTGGACCGCGCCGCGCCCTGACGCGACCGAGATCGTGGCCGTGGGCCGCCTGGTCGAAAAGAAGGGCTTTCACATCCTGATCGAGGCGCTGCGCATGCTGCAGGCCCAGGGCCGCCCGATCCGCGCCCGCATCATCGGCGGCGGCGAGATGCAGGCCGAACTGTCGGCCCAGATCACCGATGCCGGGCTGACTGGCGTGACCCTGGCAGGCCCCCTGCCCCAGGATGCGGTGATCGCCGCCATGCGGGGCGCGGCGGTCCTGGCCTGCCCCTGCGTGGTGGGCGATGACGGCAACCGCGACGGCATGCCGACCGTCCTGCTGGAGGCGATGGCGCTTGGCTGTCCGGTCGTGGCGACGCCGGTCACGGGCATCCCCGAACTGGTGGACGGCACCACCGGCCTGCTGGCCGATGAGGGCTGCGCGGCCAGCCTGGCGCAGGCCATGGCGCGGCTGCTGGACGACCCCGACCTGCGCGCGCGCCAGTCCCGCGCAGCCCGCGCCCGGATCGAGGCCGATTACGACGTCACCCGCAGCGCCGCCGCCCTGCGCGACATCTTTGACCGGCTGGCGGCCCCGGTGCGGGGGGCCGCGTGATGCGTGTGGCCTATGTCTCGATGGACCCGGGCATCCCGGTCTTTGGCACCAAGGGCGCCTCGATCCATGTCCAGGCGATGCTGCGCGCCTTTCTGGCGATGGGGGCCGATGTCACGCTGATCTCTCCGCGCATCGCGGGGGACGCGGTCCTGCCCGTGCGCACCGTCGCCCTGCCGCTGGCCGAGGGCTGCCGCACGACGGCCCTGCTGGCCGCCAACGACACCCTGGCCACGACCTTGGCGGCCGAGGGGCCGTTCGACCTGATCTATGAACGCCACGCGCTTTACGCCCATGCGGCGATGGATCACGCGGCGGCCTATCGCATCCCCTCGGTGCTGGAGATCAACGCCCCCCTGATCGAGGAACAGTCCCGCCACCGCAGCCTGTCCCACCCGGAGGACGCCGCCCGCACCACCCGCGCCAGCCTGTCCGCCGCCCGCGCGGTCGTGGCGGTCAGCCCCGCGGTCGCCGATTATGCCCGTGCCCATGGCGCGGCGCGGGTCGCGGTCATCCCCAATGCCATCGACGCCGACCGCCAGGCTTTGCCGCATGTGCCCGGCCCCTTCACCGTCGGGTTCCTAGGTTCGCTGCGGCCCTGGCACGACATCGGCGTGCTACTGGACGCGATGGCGCTGCTGCAGGCGCGCATGCCCGCGCATCTGCTGATCATCGGCGACGGCCCCGACCGCGACCGCCTGGCCCCCCGCCTGACCGCCATCGGGGCCGAGGTGACGGGCATGGTCCCCCACACTGAGCTGCCGCGTCATCTGGCCCGGCTGGATGTGGGCGCAGCCCCCTACTCCGCGACGCAGCCCTTCTATTTCTCTCCGCTGAAGCTGTTCGACTATATGGGCGCGGCGCTGCCCATCGTGGCCAGCCGCGTGGGAGACATGGAGACACTGCTGGACCACGGCCGCCTTGGCCTGACCGTCCCGCCCGACGACGCCGCAGCCCTGGCCCGCGTACTGGAGCAGCTGGCCCAGGACGCAGCCCTGCGTGACAATCTGGGCCGCGCGGCGCGGGCGCATGTCATGGCGCATCACACCTGGGACCGCGTGGCGGCGCAGGTGCTGGATCTGGCCGGATTGCGGGTGCCGGCATGACCGGGCTGATGCGACGGTTCCGCCCCTATATGCGCGGCGAGGGGCTGGTGCTGACCGGCGGCATGACCGCCCTGATCGCCGCCACCATCATGAAGCTGCTGGAGCCCTGGCCGCTGAAATTCGTCGTCGACAGCGTGCTGCGCGTCGAACAGCCGACCGATGCGGCCACCGTCATCGCGCTGTGTGCCGCAGCCCTGATCGCCATCACGGCGGCGCGGGCGCTGTTCCAGTTCCTGGCCACGACGGTGTTTTCGCTGGTCGGCGGGCGCATCCTGACGCGGGTGCGCGCGGCACTGTTCGATCATGTCCAGCGTTTGTCCGCCGATTTCCACGAGAAATCCCGCGCGGGCGACATCACCCTGCGCCTGGTGGGCGATGTCGGCATGCTCAAGGACACGGCGGTCACCGCGACCCTGCCGCTGTTGGGCAATATCCTGGTGCTGACCGGGATGATCGGGGTGATGCTGTGGCTGGACTGGCGGCTGGCGCTGGTGGCGCTGGTGCCGCTGCCGCTTCTGTGGTGGGCCACGCGGCGGGTCAGCGCGCCCAACGCAAGCGCGAGGGCGCCATCGCCGCCACCGCCGGAGAGGCCCTGTCGGGCATGCGCGCCATCCAGGCCCTGGGGCTGGAGGGGTCGGTCAACCGCATGTTCGCGGGCGCCAATGACCGCAGCCTGACCGATGGCGTGCGCGCCGGTCGTCTGTCCGCCGCGCTGGAGCGCATGGTGGATGCGATGGTCGGCATCGCCACGGCGGCGATCCTGTGGTTCGGGGCGCATGCGGTGATCTCGGGGCGGCTGACGCCCGGAGAGATGCTGGTCTTCCTGACCTATCTGAAGAACACGTTCCGCCCGGTGCGCGAATACGCCAAGTATTCTGGCCGTCTGGCCAAGGCCGCGGCGGCGGGCGACCGGGTGTTCGACCTTCTGGATCAGGTACCCACCGTCCGCGACCGCCCCGGCGCGGTGGCGGCCCCGGCCTTTCTGGGCACGGTGCGGTTCAACGATGTGGGCTTTGCCTATGGCGGCGGCGCGCCGGTCCTGTCGGGGCTGGACCTGACCATCCCCGCGGGCCAGCGCGTCGCCGTCACCGGCCCGTCCGGCATCGGCAAATCGACGCTGCTGACGCTGCTGTTGCGGCTGCGCGATCCGGTCACGGGGTCGATCACCATCGACGGCACCGATATCGGCGCGGTCACACTGGCTTCGCTGCGCGGGCAGATCAGCTTTGTCGCGCAGGAGCCGCTGCTGTTTTCCACGACCATCGCGGAAAACATCGCCCTGGGCGCAGGCGACGTCACCCGCGCCCAGATCGAGGAGGCCGCCCGCCTGGCCGATGCGCATGGCTTTATCGCGGCCCTGCCGCAGGGCTATGACACGCTGGTGGCCGAACGGGGCGCGAATTTCTCGGCCGGGCAGCGGCAGCGGCTGGCCATCGCGCGCGCCGCCCTGCGCCCCGCGCCCCTGCTGCTGCTGGACGAGCCGACCGCCGGTCTGGACAGCACCAGCGAGGATGCCGTCGCCCGCGCCATCGACGCGCTGTCGCAGGGGCGTACCACGCTGATGGTGACCCATAACCTGTCGCTGGCCGCGCGGATGGACCGGATCATCCTGCTGTCCGACGGCCAGCTGGCCGAGGACGGCACCCATGACACGCTGCTGGCGCAGGGCGGACGCTATGCCGCGATGTGGCGACTGCAACAGGGACGGGGGGTGCGCGATGCTGCAACCGGCTGACCGCGCCATCGTCGAACGCGACCCCGCCCTGCCGGGGCTGGCGCTGCTGCTGGACCCGCAGGCGGTGGCGGCCCTGCTGGGCGCGCCGGTCGATCCGGTGCATCTGCGCTACAAGCCGGGGACCAGCTGCATGGCGACCTTTCGCATGGGCGCGGATTTCGTCACCCTGCGCGCCCTGACCCGCGCCCGGTTCGACGACGACCGCCCCAGCCCCCGCCGCGCCGCCCTGCAACGATGGCTGCCCGATCACGCCGTCATCATCCAGCCGCCCCAGGCCGACCGCCGCATCACCGCGCTGCGCAAAGGCGCCGTGCCGCAGGATGCCGTGGCGCTGCGCTTCAAGCCCGAACGGCGGCTGGTGCTGCGCCGGGGCGACACGATGATCAAGGCGATGTCCCCCGCCACCTGGGACCGCGCGCTGCGGGGTGCACAGTTCGGCGCAGGCCATGGCGGGCCGCAGGTCCTGGCGCTGGACGCCCGCCGCCACCTGATCACCACCGCCTGGCTGCCAGGGCATGGCGCCGAAACCGCCCCCGCCCCGGTCCACGCCCGCATCGGTTCGGCCCTGGCCGCCCTGCATCGCGGCACCGCCGACCTGCCGCCGCGCGCGCCCTTTGCCCCGCCCGCCGCCCTGGACGACCTGGCCGTGCTGGCGCCCGACCTGTCGGACCGCATCGACCGACTGCGCGGCGCGCTGGCGCTGCTGCGCCCGCAGGGGCCGCTGGTCTCCAGCCATGGCGATTTCAGCGCCGATCAGGTGATGATCGCGCCCGACGGCACGCTGTCCATCGTCGATTGGGACGAGGCCGGGCTGGCCCCCGCCGCCCATGACCTGGGCAGCTATCTGGCGCGGCTGGATCACGATGCACTGACCGGCACGCCCACCCGTGACCGCGCACAGGCGCTGCTGCAGGGCTATGGCCCGCCCCCGCCCGACCTGGCCGCCTATCACGCCGCGGCGCTGGCGGCCCTGGCGACCGAGGGGTTCCGCACCCGCCGCCCCGACTGGCCCGACTTAGCCCGCCGCCTGCTGGACCGCGCGCTGCAGATCGTGCCGCAGATCGACCCCATCACGGCCACCGCCGACCCCGCGCTGATGACGCGCCTGAGCGGCCAGCCCATCGCCCGCGCAGCCCTGATCCGGCACAAGCCGGGGCGGCGCGCCCTGTTCCGCTATGACGACAGGCTGATCGGCAAGATGCGCATGAAAGGTCCCGACCGGCGCACGCCCGCGCTGCATGACCGCCTGCGCGCGGCGGGCCTGGACGGCACGGGCGATACCGGCGTTCCAGCGCAGCGGGGCCGGGTCGATGCGCTGAACCTGTGGCTGCAGGACATCGCGCCCGGCCAGCTGCTGACCGGGCTGATCGCGCCGGACGGTCCCACCGCGCCGCTGGCCGCGACGGGCCGCGCGCTGGCCCGGCTGCACGCCGCAGGCGTCCCCGCCGACCGCGACTGGAGCACGGCAGATGAGGTCGCCGTCATGGACCGCGCGCTGGACACCCCTGACACCCGGGCCTTGGCCCACCATCTGGGCCGCGCGGCACTGGCCCTGCCGCCGGGACCGGTCTGTGGCATCCACCGCGACTTCTATCCCGATCAGGTGCTGATCGACGACGTCCGGGTCTGGCTGCTGGACCTGGACCTCTATGCCAGGGGCGATCCGGCCATCGACCTGGGCAACATGCTGGCGCATCTGGACGAATACGCGCTGCGCAGGGGCTGGGACTGCGCCGCGCTGGACCCCCAGGCCGCGGCCTTCATGGCCGGATACGCGACCCTGCGCCCGCTGCCCGGCCATGTGCCCCTGATGCGCGCCGTATCCCTGGCCCGCCATCTCGCCATCGCGCGCCGCTTTGACGACCGCCGCCACGTGCCGCCGCTGATCCTGCACCAGCTGGCCCGGATGGGCATGGCGCCCGCCTGACCGGGACCCGGGCACGGTCAGCGCGGAAAGCCGTTGACGAGTGACGGCGCGGTCCTCCATGGTCGCGCTGTCATCGAAAGGAGACATTATGACGGCGCGGCCTGTTCTGGTCATGGGCATCTGCGGCACGGGAAAATCGACCGTGGCCCGCGGCATCGCCGCACGCATCGGCGGCACCTTCATCGAGGCCGACCTCTATCACGACCCGTCCAGCGTGGCGCGGATGCGCGCGGGCCAGCCGCTGACCGACGACATGCGGTGGGGCTGGCTGGACCGGCTGGCAGCAGAGGTGACAGCGGCGCCCACCCGCGCGGTGCTGGCCTGTTCGGGCCTCAGCCGCGCGCATCGCGACCGGCTGCGCGCAGGGGCCGGACCGCTGGACATCGTGTTCCTGCATGGCGACCGCGCGCTGATCGCGGGGCGTATGGCGGCGCGGCCCGACCACTACATGCCGCCCAGCCTGATCGACAGCCAGCTGGCCGCGCTGCAACCCCCCGACCCCACCGCCGAAGACGCGCTGTGGGTCGACGTGGCCCTGCCGCCCGCGCAGATCATTGACCGGGCGGTGGCCGCCCTGACCGCCCCCCTGCCCTAGCGCGGGCCGCCCGCCTCCTGATGCCGTCGCGGAGCCGGGACCAGGGCCGTGACCCGAGCCGCGCAGCCATCCACCGACCTTTTCAGCCACCGCGACACCGGGCGTCATGAAGGTGTCACAAAACTGGGGCATAGCCGTCACAAACACTCTGTAAGCGGGTCGGGCAACGATCAACTCCACAGGAGACGGCACATGAAGACCCTCGGCCTCACAGCGACCGCGCTTTCGGTGATCGCCCTTTCGGCGGGCGGCGCCTTCGCTCAGTCGCGCGACCAGATCCGCATCGTCGGTTCCTCGACCGTGTTCCCCTATACCCAGGCCGTGGCCGAGGAGTTCGCGAACCAGACCGGCGCGCCTGCACCGATCGTCGAATCGACCGGTACCGGCGGCGGCATGCAGATCTTCTGCTCGGGCGTGGGCGAACAGACGCCGGACCTGACCGGCGCCTCGCGCTCGATGACCAAGTCGGAATACGACCTCTGCGTCCAGAACGGCGTCACCGACATCACCGAAGCGCTGATCGGCTATGACGGCCTGGTCATCGCGGTGGCCCGCAACAGCGAGGCCGACTGGAACCTGACGCTGGAGCAGGTCTATCTGGCCCTGGCCGCCGAGATCGTCCAGGACGGCAATCTGGTCGCCAACCCCTACACCAACTGGTCCGAAATCGACGAATCGCTGCCCAACATCGCGATCACCGTGATGGGCCCGCCGCCGACCTCGGGCACCCGCGACGCGTTCGTCGAGCTGGCCATGCATGCCGGCTGCGAAGAGAACGAGGCCGCGATGGCGCTGGCCGAGACCTCCGGCAACGATGACTGGGTCAACGAGAACTGCTCGCGCATGCGCACCGACGGTCCCTTCATCGAGGCCGGTGAGAACGACAACCTGATCGTGCAGCGTCTGAACACCGACCCGAACGCCCTGGGCATCTTCGGCTATTCGTTCCTCTACGAGAACACCGACACGCTGATCGACGTCAAGCTGAACAACGTTGACGCAGAGATCGAGACGATCGCCTCGGGTGAATACCCGCTGTCGCGCCCGCTGTACTTCTACGTCAAGGACGCGCATCGCGGCGTGATCCCGAACCTGCAGGAATTCGTGACCGAATACATGTCGGAAAACGCCCTGTCCTCGACCGGCTACCTGTCCGAGCGCGGCCTGGTCGCACTGCCCGATGACGAGCGTGGCGAGCTGCAGGCCCGCGTGACCTCGGGCGAGGGCGAGTTCTCGGTCGCCGAGTAATCACGACCCCGATGCCTGGTCCGTCCCGCCTGTGCGGGGCGGACCTTTACCGATCAAGAGGGTGCCATGACAGGTCTGGCCTTTGCCGTGCTGCTGAGTGCGGCGCTAGCAGGATACGCAATGAACCGGCGGGCGGCCCTGGCGCTGCGCAACGGCGGAGAGCGGCTGCATTCGCTCGGCTCGTTCCACGGGCTTTACGCGCTGCTGCTGGTGCTGGTGCCGGCATTCGTGGCCACCATCCTGTGGATCATGCTGGAGGGGTCGGTCATCAACGCGCTGACCCTGTCGGGCCTGCCCGACGGCATGCTGGCGGCCGCGACCAACCCGCAGCTGATCCTGACCGAGATCCAGTCCATCGCCGGTGGCCGCATCTTCGGCACCCCCGAACCCTGGAAGCTGGAGGCCGCGGACCGCATGGTCGCGCTGCGCGCCACCTCGGGCTGGCTGCTGGTCGCGGTCATCGCGGCGCTGTCGGCGGCGCTGCTCTACGTCTCGCGCCGCCAGGTCACCGCCGATTTCCGCGCCCGCCAGGCGGCCGAGCGGATCGTGATGGGCCTGATGATCACCTGCTCGCTGATCGCGGTCTTCGTGACCATCGGCATCGTGTTTTCGCTGGTCTTCGAATCGGTGCGCTTCTTCCAGATGGTGCCGCTGACCGAGTTCCTGTTCGGCACCCGGTGGGAACCGCAGATGCCGATCCGCGCCGATCAGGTCGCAGCCGAGGGCGCCTTTGGTGTGCTGCCGGTCTTTCTGGGCACGCTGGTCATCACCTTCGTCGCCATCGTCATCGCCGTGCCGGTGGGCCTGCTGTCGGCCATCTATCTGAACGAATTCGCCAGCCGCCGCTTTCGCGCGGTGGCCAAGCCGGTGCTGGAGCTGCTGGCCGGCATCCCGACCGTCGTCTACGGCTTCTTCGCGATCCTGACCGTGGCTCCGGCGCTGCGGGCCTGGGGGGCGGCGCTTGGCATCCCGGTCGCGCCGAACACCGCGCTGGCGGCGGGCGGCGTCATGGCCATCATGCTGATCCCGTTCATCTCCTCCTTTGCCGATGACGCGCTGTCGGCGGTGCCGCGGTCCTTGCGCGACGGGGCCATCGCCCTGGGCGCCACGCGGTCGGAAACGGTGCTGAACGTGCTGTTCCCGGCGGCCATTCCGGGCATCATGGGCGGCGTCCTGCTGGCCGTCAGCCGCGCCATCGGCGAGACGATGATCGTAGTGATGGCCGCGGGCCTGATCGCCACCATGAACATCAACCCGCTGGACAGCGTGACCACCATCACCGTGCAGATCGTGACGCTGCTGATCGGCGACACCGCCTTTGACAGCCCCAAGACCCTGGCGGCCTTTGCCCTGGGTCTGATGCTGTTCATCGTCACCCTGTTCATCAACATCCTCGCGCTGCGCATCGTGCGCAAATACCGCGAACAGTACGATTGAGGCGCCCGATGACCGATTTTCCCGATGACGGCCGCGGAACCAACACCACCTGGGCCTCGGACGCGTTCAAGAACCGCCTGGCCCGCCGCCACCGCAAGGAGCTGGGGCTGAAGCTGCTGGGTCTGGGCGCGCTGTGCCTGGCCTTCCTGATGCTGGGCATCCTGCTCTGGACGCTGATCTCGGGCGGGGCGCAGGCCTTCCGGCAGACGCATGTGACGCTGGACGTGCCGATCTCGGCGCAGATGGTCGATCCGGCGGACCCGGCCGCGGGCAACTATCGCGGCGTGATCGCCGAAGCGATGCAACAGACCTTCCCCGACGCCCCGCAGGAACGCATGCGCGCCCTGTCGGGCATCCTGTCGAACGCTGCGCAATTCGTTCTGCGCGACCGCGTGGTGGCCGACCCCGAGCTGATCGGCCAGGTCGTGCAGATCCGCGTGCCGGCCTCGGACACCTACGACCAGCTGAACAAGGGCAACGTCAACGAGGCCAGCGACGAATCCACCCGCCGCCTGAACGACGAGGACATCCGCGCCTTTCGCCAGCTGGAGGCCGGGGGCCGCATCACCCTGCCCTTCAACTGGGCGCTGTTCACCAATGCCGACAGCCGTTTCCCGGAACTGGCGGGCCTGCGCGGCGCGATCATCGGGTCGTTCTATGCGCTGCTGGTCTGTTTCCTGATCTCGTTCCCCCTGGGGATCGGCGCGGCGATCTACCTCGAGGAATTCGCCCCCAAGAACAAGATCAGCGACATCATCGAGGTGAACATCAACAACCTGGCCGCCGTGCCCTCGGTGGTGTTCGGTCTGCTGGGTCTGGCGGTGTTCCTGAACTGGTTCGGGATGCAGCGCTCGGCGCCCTTCGTGGGGGGCCTGGTGCTGGCGCTGATGACGCTGCCGACGATCATCATCGCGACCCGCGCGGCGCTCAAGGCGGTGCCGCCGTCCATCCGCGAGGCGGCCCTGGGCGTCGGCGCATCAAAACAGCAGGTGGTGTTCGGCCATGTCCTGCCGCTGGCCATGCCCGGCATCCTGACCGGCACCATCATCGGCCTGGCCCAGGCCCTGGGCGAGACCGCGCCGCTGTTGCTGATCGGCATGAACGCCTTTGTCACCGCCGCCCCCGGCACGCCCTTCGACGCATCGACCGCGCTGCCCACGCAGATCTTCATCTGGGCCGATAGCCCGGAACGGGGGTTCGTGGCGCGCACCTCGGCTGCTATCCTGGTGCTGCTGGGCTTTCTGGTGCTGATGAACGCCATCGCCATCTTTCTGCGCAACAGGTTCGAGCGTCGCTGGTAACCCGGCCCGTCAGGAGACATGACCATGTATGATACCAACCGACCGGAGGCTGCCGTGGGCCAGCAGGACATTAAGATTTCCGCCAGCGACGTGCAGGTGTTCTATGGCGCCAAGCAGGCCATCAAGGACCTGAACGTCGAGATCCTAGACAAGACCGTCACCGCCTTCATCGGGCCGTCGGGCTGCGGAAAATCGACCTTTCTGCGCTGCATCAACCGGATGAACGACACCGTCGACACCGCCCGCGTCGAGGGCCGCATCGCCATTGACGGCCAGAACATCTATGACCGCGGCGTGGACCCCGTGCAGCTGCGCGCCAAGGTGGGGATGGTGTTCCAGAAGCCCAACCCCTTCCCGAAATCCATCTATGACAACGTGTCCTACGGCCCCAAGATCCACGGCCTGGCCCGCGACAAGGCCCAGATGGACGAGATCGTCGAGACCGCCCTGCGCGGCGCGGCCCTGTGGAACGAGGTCAAGGACCGCTTGCACGAACCCGGCACCGGCCTGTCGGGCGGCCAGCAGCAGCGCCTGTGCATCGCCCGCGCGGTCGCCACCGCCCCCGAGGTGCTGCTGATGGACGAGCCGTGCAGCGCGCTGGACCCCATCGCCACCAGCCAGGTCGAGGAGCTGATCGAGCAGCTGCGCACCCGCTTTTCGGTGGTGATCGTGACCCATTCGATGCAGCAGGCCGCCCGCGTCAGCCAGAAGACCGCGTTCTTCCATCTGGGCAGCCTGGTGGAATACGGCGACACCAACGACATCTTCACCCGGCCGCGCGACAGCCGGACCGAGGCCTATATCTCGGGCCGCATCGGCTGATCGAAAGGACGTGACATGAACCGCGACAAGCATATCTCCTCGGCCTTCGACCGCGATCTGGAGACGATCCAGGCAATGGTCGTCAAGATGGGCGGCATGGTCGAGGCCGCGATCACCGACGCCTCCACCGCGCTGGACACCCGCGACCAGGAGCTGGCCGATCAGGTCCGCCGCAGCGACCGCGCCATCGACGCGCTGGAGGCCCAGATCAACGAGGAGGCCGCCCGCCTGATCGCGCTGCGCGCCCCCACCGCGACCGATCTGCGCATGGTGCTGGCGGTCATGAAGATCTCGGCCTCGCTGGAACGGGTCGGCGATTACGCCAAGAACATGGCCAAGCGCACCGAGGTCCTGTCCCAGATGCCGGTCATCAACGGCTCGGGGATGGCGCTTCGCCGGATGAGCCAGGCGGTCAACAAGATGCTGCAGGACGCGCTGGACAGCTATATCCGCCGCGACGCGGAGCTGGCCCAGGACGTCCGCCAGCGCGATCTGGAGGTCGACCAGATGTACAACGCGCTGTTCCGCGAGTTCCTGACCCACATGATGGAGGACCCGCGCAACATCACCCCCTGCATGCATCTGCATTTCATCGCCAAGAACGTCGAACGCATGGGCGATCACGCGACGTCCATCGCCGAACAGGTCGTCTATCTGGTCACCGGCGATCTGCCCGACGAGGCGCGGCCCAAAAGCAACAGCGTGCCGGTCGTGGCCCCCCTGGGGGAGGGCTGATCATGGCCCGTCAGGCGCCCTGCGTGCTGGTCGTCGAGGATGAGGGCGCCCAACGCGAGGTGCTGCACTACAACCTCGAGGCCGAGGGATTCGACGTCGTCATGGCCGACAACGGAGAGGACGCGCTGCTGCTGGTCGCCGAGGAACAGCCCGACCTGATCGTGCTGGACTGGATGCTGCCCAAGGTGTCGGGCATCGAGGTCTGCCGCCAGGTCAAGGCCGACCCCTCGACCCGCAACATCCCCATCATCATGCTCTCCGCGCGCAGCGAAGAGGTCGACCGCGTCCGCGGCCTGGAAACCGGCGCCGACGATTACGTCGTCAAACCCTATTCCGTGGTCGAGCTGCTGGCCCGGCTGCGCACCCAGCTGCGCCGCACCCGGCCCGCGACGATGGGCGAACGGCTGTCCTATGCCGACATCATCCTGGACGCCGCCGAACACCGGGTGTTCCGCGCGGGCCAGACGCTGCATCTGGGCCCGACCGAATTCCGCTTGCTGTCCACGCTGATGGAGAAGCCGGGCCGCGTCTGGACGCGTGAACAGCTGCTGGACCGGGTCTGGGGGCGCGACATCTATGTCGACACGCGCACCATCGACGTCCATGTCGGCCGTCTTCGCAAGGCGCTGATGCGGAACGGCGGCGACGACCCGCTGCGCACCGTCCGCGGCGTGGGATACGCCCTGGGCTGATCGGCCCTCAGTTCCCGGCGCGCAAGGCGGGCAGGCCCACGCCCGTCGCCTCGAACCCGCCATCGGCGGCCAGCACCTGGCCCGTGACATAGGACGCCTGGTCGCTGCACAGGAACGCGATGGCCTGCGCGATCTCATCCTCGCGGCCATAGCGGTTCAGCGGGATCGCGTCGTGATAGGCCGCGCGGATCGCCGGGCTGTGCACCGCCAGCGCCAGCTTGGTGTCCACCGGACCGGGGGCCACGCAATTGGCGCGGATGCCCTGCTGGCCCAGCTCGGCCGCCTGCTGCCGCGTCAGGTGGATCACCGCGGCCTTGGATGTGCCATAGGCCACCCGCAGCGTGCTGGCCCGGAGGACAGAGATCGACGCGACATTCACGATCGCGCCCCCCGTCCGCGCCAGATGCGGGACAGCCGCCTGCGAACACAGGAACACCCCGTCCAGGTTCACCGCCATGATGCGCCGCCAGATGGCCAGGTCGGTTTCCCCCATCGGGCGGAAATCGGCGATGCCCGCATTGTTGACCAGCGCGTCGATGCGCCCCGACCAGTCGACCGCCCCCGCGATCAGCGCCGCCACCTGACCGGGGTCCGACACGTCGCAGATGATGGCATGCGCGCCCGGCACGGTGGGGGCCACGCGGTCCAGTTCCTCGGCGTCGATATCGGCCAGCACCACGCGCCAGCCGCGCTCCGACAGCAGGCGGGCGGTGGCCAGGCCGATGCCGCGCGCGGCCCCGGTGATGATGGCGGTCTTGTCGGTCATGGATCGTCCTTTCGGGAATTCATCTCAGCCAGTGGATCAGCCACAGCGACATCTGCGGAAAGGCCGCGACCACGGCCAGACCGGCCAGCGTCGCCACCAGGAACGGCAGCGCGCCCCGCGCCACGCGCTCGATCGGCAGGTGGGCGACATTGGCGGCCACGAACAGGTTCACGCCGACCGGCGGGGTGATCAGCCCGATGGCCAGGTTGATCATCACCATGACACCGAACCAGACCGGGTCCCAGCCCAGTTCGCGCATGACCGGCAGCACGATGGGCAACGTGATGAACATGACCGTGATCGCATCCATGAACATGCCCGCGACCAGCAGGATCAGCATGATCACCAGCAGGATCACCCACCCGTTGTCCGACAGCGACAGCAGACCGCCGGAATAGGTGCCGACCAGATCCTCGACCGTGATGACCCATCCGAACAGCCCGGCATAGGCCACGATCAGCATGACCGTCGCCGACGACCCCGCCGCATCGGCCAGCGTGTCATAAAGCGCGCGCAGGCTGAGGCCGCGATAGATCAGCCCGCCCACCAGCAGCGCATAGACGGTGGCGACCAGGGCGGCCTCGGTCGGCGTGAAGATGCCCGAATAGATCCCGCCCAGGATCACCACCGGCGTCATCAGCCCCCAGAAGCTGTCGCGAAAGCTGCGCCACAACCGCGCGCCGTAAGGCAGGCCCGCATACGGATCGGGGATCAGCCGCTCCAGCGACCCACCCGCCCCTTTCGGCGCGATGAAGGGCAGCACCGCCAGCATGGTCAGCCCCATGAACAGCCCCGGAATGATCGCCGCCAGGAACAGCTGCGAGATCGAGACCTCGGCGATGACCCCGAACAGGACCAGCCCGATCGAGGGCGGAATGACGATCGACAACGCCGCACCCGCGCAGACCAGCCCCGCGGCATGGGCGCGGGTATAGCCGTCCTCCTCCATGCCCTTGATGATCATCGGGCCGATGGCCGCGACCGATGCCGGACCCGACCCGCTGACCGCGCCCCAGAACAGGCACACGACCGTGCCCACCACCCCCATGCCGCCGGGCAGCCCGCCCACCAGCACGCGAAAGAACCGGATCATCCGTTCCGCGATGCCGGTCGACCCCATCAGCGCGCCGGCCAGGATAAAGAACGGGATCGCAAGCAGCGAATAGCGCGCGACCCCCGCGGTGATCAGATCGCCCGCCAGCTCCAGCCCGAACCCCATCCGCCACATCGCGTACAGCGCCGACAGGCCCAGGGAAAACGCCACCGGCACGCGCAGCGCCAGCAGCGCAAAGAACAGCACGATCATCTGCGTGCCGGGACCGATATCAACCATGATCCGCCCCCGCCTGCCGGAACTCGGCCACCGCATGCTGCACGAACCGCCAGGCGATCAGCAGGAAGGCGAACGGCACCGCCGCCTGATAATACCACATCGGAATCCGCAGCGCATAGGAGGTCAGGCCGTTGCGATACAGCACCTGCACCGCCCCCCAGGCCAGCCAGGCCGATACGATCAGCAGCCCCACCGACAGGATCACCGACAGCACCACCACCGCCTGCGCCGCCCGGCGCGGCAGCATCGACACCACCGCGGTGACCGCCAGATGCTGGCCCTGCCGCGCCGCGATGGCCGCGCCGAACACGGTCAGCAGCAGGAAACCGTTGGTCAGCAGCTCCTCGGACGAGGCCAACGAATAGTTGGTCGCATAGCGCACCACCACATTCGCGAATCCCAGCAGGGTCATGCCCAGGAACAGGACGGCGCAGATCAGCCGCTCGGCCTCGCGCGACAGAAAGGACAGCATCGGCACCTCCGGCGGGGATGGGGGGCGCGCAGACCCCCCGCGTTATTGCGCCCGCGTCACTGGGCCTGCGCGATGGCATCCTGGAAGGATGCGACCAGCTCGGGGCCGACCCGCTCGGCCCATTGATCGAAGGCGGGCTGCGTCGCCTCGCGGAACGCGGCCAGCTCCTCGGGGGTGGGCTCGTGGACCTCCATCCCCTTCTCGCGCAGGAAGGCCACGCCGGTCTCGGTCCCCTCGCGGGTGATCTGGCGCTGATATTCCATCGCCTCGGCCGCGACCTCGCGCAGCATGGCCTGGGTCTCGGCGTCATAGGCGTCGTATTTCGCCTTGGAGATGCCCAGGAAGATCGGGTCATAGGAATAGTGCCAGGTCGTCAGATAGGACTGCATCTCATAGACCTGCTGCGGAATGATCACCGCGCCGATCGGGTTCTCCTGCCCGTCGACGACGCCCTGCTGCAGGGCGGTCAGCGTCTCGGTCCACTGCATCTGCTGGGGGTTGGCGCCAAGCGCGTTCATCACGTCGATATACATCGGGCCTGCCACGCGCATGTTCAGGCCCGCCATGTCGGCGGGGGTGCGGATCGGGCGGGTGTTGTTCGTGACCTCGCGGAACCCGTTCTCGCCCCAGGCCAGAACCTCGATGCCCTTGTCGCGCAGGATATCGCGCAGCGCCTCGGCCGGGCCGCCATCGGCGGTGGTGGCATCCACCTGGGCGTAATTTTCGTACATATAGGGCAGCGAGAAGACCGCCATCTCCTGCACCAGCGGCGTGACATTGATCGCCGATGTCATCACGAAATCCAGCGCGCCCCGGCCCACCATGTCGGCCTGGCGCATCTGGTCGCCGCCCGCCAACTGGGCGTTCGGAAACACGCGCAGGTCCATCTCACCATCGGTGCGCTCGGCCAGCAATTCGCCGAACCGCTCGGCCCCCTTGTGCCAGGTCGTGCCGTCGCCGGTGTTGTGCGACAGGCGCAGCGTCTCGGCCAGCGCGGCCCCCATGCCCATCGCCGACACCAAAGCCGTGGCCAGCGCCAGCCGTCCCCATCCCATCCGTGACATCGCAATCCCCTCCCGTGGAACCTGCCACCCTCCCGTGGCGTCGGTTCATATCATGGTGCGACCCTTTGCGGCATGGCAAGAAAAAACTTGCACGATCCGCGATTCCCTTGCCATCTTGGCCCGAACGACCGGGAATCCGCATGACCCACCCCGCCCCATCGGTTCATCTCATGGACCTACCCGAGACCGGCACCCAAAGCGTTGACCGGGCGCTGCTGCTGCTGACGCTGATCGGCGCCAGCGGCGACCAGGGGGCCACGCTGGCCAACCTGGTCGCCGGGTCCGGATTGAACAAGGCGACCGTGCGGCGGCTGGCCTTGGCGCTGATCCGGGCTGGCATGGCCGAACAGGACGCCGCCAGCCGCTATCACCTGGGCGTACAGGTTCAGGTGCTGGGCGCGCAGGCCGCGCGCCGTCCCGGCCTGATGGCGGCGGCGCGCGAAAGCGTGATGCGCCTGGCGCAGGTGACGGGCGATGCGGCGCTGCTGTCCGTGCGGCGCGGCGCCAGTTCGCTGTGCCTGATGCGAGAGGAGGGCAGCCACCCGCTGCGCAGCCACGCGCTGGTCGCGGGCCAGACCCATCCCTTGGGCGTCGGCGCGGGGTCGCTGGCGATGCTGGCCGCCCTGCCCGACAGCGAGTCCGCCACCATCCTGCGCGCCATCGCGCCGGTTCTGGCCGAGCGATTTCCCGCCCTGACCCCCGACCGGATGCGCGACCTGATCGCACAGACCCGTGCCAATGGCGTGGCCCTGAACCCCGGCCTGGTGATCGAGGGGTCCTGGGGCCTGGGTATCGCGCTGCACCATCCCGACGGGCGGCTGGCGGGCGCGCTGTCCATCGCCACGGTCGAGGCGCGCATGCGCCCCGACCGCCTGCCCGACCTGACCCGCCGCCTGCGCGCCGAGGCCGCGCAGATCGAAACCCGCCTGAGCAAGGACCAACAGACATGACCGACCCGATGATCGTCGGCTGGAGCCATACGCGGTTCGGCAAATCCGACGCCCCCGACACCTGCGCCCTGATGGCCGAGGCCGTGCCGCAGGCCCTGGACCACGCGGGCATCGCCGCCGCAGATGTCGACGGTATCTTCACCGGGGTCTTCAACAACGGCTTTTCGCGCCAGGACTTTCAGGGCGCGCTGGTCGGCATGGCGGTCCCCGCGCTGGCCCATGTCCCCGCCACGCGCTATGAGAACGCCTGCGCCACGGGATCGGCCGCGCTGCATGGCGCGATGGATTTCATAGCCGCAGGCCGGGGCCGCATCGCGCTGGTGGTGGGGGCGGAAAAGATGACCGCCACCCCCACCGCAGAGGTCGGCGACATCCTGCTGGGCGCCAGCTTCCACGCCGAGGAGGCGCAGATCGACGCCGGTTTCGCGGGCCTGTTCGGCCAGATCGCCGCCAGCTATTTCCAGCAGAACGGCGACCGCTCGCAGGAGCTGGCGATGATCGCGGCCAAGAACCACGAAAACGGCATGCGAAACCCCTACGCGCACATGCGCAAGGATCTGGGCGTGGCCTTCTGCAACACCGTGTCGGACCGCAACCCGCGTGTGGCGGGGCCCCTCAGGCGCAGCGACTGCTCGCTGATCTCGGACGGGGCGGCGGTGCTGGTGCTGGCCGATGCCGACACCGCCCTGACGATGCGCCGCGCCATCGCCTTTCGCGCCCGCGCCCAGGCCAACGACCCGCTGGCCCTGTCGCGCCGCGACATGCTGGCGATGCGGGCGGCGCGCTCTGCTTGGACGCAGGCGCTGGACCGCGCGGGCGTAACCCTGGACGACCTGTCCCTGGTCGAGACCCACGACTGTTTCACCATCGCCGAAATGCTGGAATACGAGGCGATGGGCCTGGCCGAACCCGGCCAAGGCCACCGCGTGATCCGCGACGGCGTGACCCATCGCGACGGGCGCCTGCCGGTGAACCTGTCGGGCGGGCTGAAATCCAGGGGCCACCCCATCGGCGCGACCGGAGTGTCGCAGCATGTCATGGCCGCGATGCAGCTGACCGGCGATGCGGGCGACATGCAGCTGCCCGGCGCGACCATGGCGGGCGTCTTCAACATGGGGGGCGCTGCGGTGACGAACTATGTCTCGATCCTGGAGCGGGTGCGATGACCCCCGTCTCTGACCGGGTGATGAATTTGGGTAATTTCCTGACCCAGAACGCCCGCCGCCTGCCCGACGCCCCTGCCCTGATCCATGGCGACGACATCACCACCTGGGCGCAGATACAGGCCCGCGTCGGCGCGCTGGCCCATGCGCTGATCCACGACCATGGCCTGACCAAGGGCGATCGTGTCCTGGTCCAATCCGCCAACTGCCTGCAGATGCTGGAGACGATGTTCGCCTGCTGGCGCATCGGGGCTGTCTGGGTGCCCGCCAATTTCCGCCTCTCGCCCGACGATCTGGCGTATCTGGCGCAATCCTCGGGCGCGCGCGCCATGTTCTGCGGCGCGCAGTTCCCCGACCATGCCGCCGCCTGCGCGCGCCATATCCCGGCGATCATCCCCATCGGCGCCTCGCCCCTTGGTCCCGACCACGACGCGCTGATCGCCCGCCACATGGGCCGGATGCCGCCCGAGGCTGCCATGACCCGCGACGATCCGGCCTGGTTCTTCTACACCTCGGGCACCACGGGCCGCCCCAAGGCCGCGGTGCTGACCCACGGCCAGATGGCCTTTGTCGTCACCAACCACCTCTGCGATCTGATGCCCGGCACCACGGAACAGGACACCTCGCTGGTGGTGGCGCCGCTGTCGCATGGCGCGGGCATCCACGCGCTCACCCAGATCGCGCGCGGCGTGCCGACCATCCTGCCCACGGGCGACCGCTTTGACTCGGCCCATCTATGGGCCTTGGTCGAACGCCACCGGGTCAGCAACATGTTCACCGTCCCCACCATCCTGAAACTGCTGGTCGAGGACCCTTCCGTCGCCCGCCACGACCATTCCAGCCTGCGCTATGTCATCTATGCAGGCGCGCCCATGTATCGCGCCGACCAGATCCGCGCGCTGGACACCCTGGGCCCCGTGCTGGTCCAGTATTTCGGGCTGGGCGAGGTCACCGGCAACATCACCGTCCTGCCGCCTGCGCATCACGCGACCGATGACGCGGCCATGCGCATCGGCACCTGCGGTCTGGCGCGCACCGGCATGCAGGTGCAGGTCCAGGACGACCAGGGCAGCGAACTGCCCCCCGGTCAGACCGGAGAGATCGCCGTCACCGGCCCCGCCGTCTTTGCAGGCTATCACGACAACCCCGACGCCAACGCCAAAGCCTTTCGCGACGGCTGGTTCCTGACCGGCGATCTGGGCCATATGGACGAACAGGGGTTTCTCTATCTGACGGGGCGGTCGTCGGACATGTTCATCTCGGGCGGATCGAACATCCACCCGCGCGAGATCGAGGAAAAGCTGCTGACCCATCCCGACCTGTCCGAGGCCGTGGTCCTGGGCACCCCCGACCCGGTCTGGGGCGAGGCCGGGCTGGCCGTCTGCGTCTCCCGCCCCGGCCATACCCCCGATCCGCAGGCGGTGCTGGACTGGCTGGCGCCGCGCATCCCGGGCTACAAACGGCCCAAACGCCTGATCCTGTGGGACAGCCTGCCGAAATCGGCCTATGGCAAGATCACTCGCCCGATGATCCGCCAGGCGCTGATCGAGCGTGGGGAATGGCCGCAGGCGCCGGGCTGACCCTCAGCGGGCGCCCGCCGTCAGGGCGGAATCCGCGAACAGGCCCGGCGACATGTCCTCCCAGAACGCCGCGATGCGCGCCGCGTTCAGCGGCGACATCCAGCCGTGGCGCTCGAAATCGGCGCGGGCGGCGCGGTCGGTCAGCTGACTGGCGAACAGGCGGCGGTCGGCGTCGCGCTGCGTGGGCGTGCGCGCGCGGATGACCTCCAGGATGCGGCGCAGACGCTCGGCCTGCGGGTTCAGGGGGGCGGGTTCGGGTTCGGGCGCGCCGAAATCGCCGTCCAGCGCGGCGCTCAGGTAACCCACCTTGCTGACCACGTTCTGGCGCGCCTCGACGTAATCCAGCTTGGCCGCGACCATCGCGTCGCCATGCGCCGACAGCCACTGCCGCGCCAACCGGTCGCTGACCCCAAGCGCGCGCAGGCGGGCATAGACCGGCCCGTGGCGCGCCCCCTCACCGTCATCCATGTCCAGGATCGCCAGCTGCGGGTTCTCCTTGATCAGGAACCGGATATGGGTGACCGCCCTGCCTTGCTTTTTGGTCTCGGGCGCCAGGATGATGTTCGAGGTCTTGTTCACCTCGGTCACCGCAGGCTTGATGATCTTGGCGTTCAGCTGCTTGAACACTTCGTAATAGGCCGACCCCTCCACCCCCATCAGGCGACGGAACAGGTCCAGTGGCCACCAGCCCGTCGATCCGGTCCGCACAAAGCGGTAACAGTTCTCGTACAGCGCCAGCGCGTGCCCCGACGTGAAGCGCCGCTGCATGTTCAGGTTGATCAGCGCAAAGACCTTGGGGTCGTGAAGCTTCTCGGCCAGCGCCGGGGAATAGGCATATTCGCACACGCCCCCCTTCAGCTTCGCATAGCTCAGCAGGCTGGAGACCCCCCATTCCTGCCGCCCCTTGTCATCCAGCATGTCCCATTCGGCCACCGTCTCGACCAGCCCGCGCAGCGATTGCTTCAACGTGTCCATGTCGTTGCTGTTGTAGCCGATCATCAGGCACAGCGTGCGCGCGTCGATCTGGTGGCTCTGCCGCGACATCAGCGTGTCATAGGCATTCAGCAGCAGCACGTTCGACAGCTTACGCTGCAGCAGCGTCAGCTTGCCCGACACATGGATCGCGGCCACATGCTTCTTGACCGCACCGCGCCGCAGGGCGCCTGACAGATGTTCGCGGGGTATGTCGTCCATCACCGGGGCCGGCTTCCTTTTTCTTCATGCTGCCCCAAAAGGCACCCGTCGGCAAGCGCCCAAGGGGCACCCCAGCCCGGTTTTCCACCATCCCGTAACCGGGCACCTGAACACGGTGCCGTCAGCCAAAGGGACCCATATTCGGGACCGCCGGACCGGTTTCAGGGCGTGGGCCTGCCTTTTTCGTCTCCCGTCAGGCCCTTCCCGCAGCTTGGCACCGCTCAAACCGCGAATCGGCACCCCTGCCCCCGCATTCAGGCACCTTTCAGCCTGGATCCGGGCACCCCTCGTCCCGGAAACGGGCACCGGATTGCCTCAAAAGCATTGATCCTGAATGATTTTATGATCCCAAAGATTCTAAAGTTCCTAAACTAGATACAAGCTTTGAGGGTGTCTTTCTGGCTTGGAATGAGGGGTTTCGCCGCGAAACCGGGCATCTGTGATTCCCAACTGCCTTTTGATGTGCGATAGATCAGGGGCTAAGCCTCGCAATATGATACATCACAGCAGGAACATGATGTCAGGCAAAGAGCCGCTTCCGCCCTATTTCAGCATCGACCCCGCTCGCGCCGCCAAGCGGCTGTCGGAACCCATCGGCACCGCCCGATTCGCCAAGGCTGCCGCCTTTGCCGCCCGCGGTCGCCAGGATCTGGCCGAGCGGGGCTATGCCCCCGACGGGCGCAAGCGCCTGCGCCGCTTCTCCACCTGGGAAGTCTGCCGCTATCTGATCCCCGTGGCCACCGCCCATTTCCGCCGCGTCCTGCGCAAGCATCCCGACCTGCCCCAAGGCGTCGGAGAAGGCAATTCGAAATGGTTCACCCTCGAGGACGTCCTGCGCCTGCGCGACCACTTCGCCAGCGAAGGCGCGCCCGACCGCGAATACCGCCCCTGGCGCCCCGAGGGCCTGCCCGCCAAGATCCTGGCCGTCGCGAATTTCAAGGGCGGCGTGGGCAAGACATCGACCGCCGCGCATCTGGCCATGTCCGCGGCGCTGGACGGCTACAAGGTGCTGGTGATCGATCTGGACAGCCAAGGCAGCATGACCTCGATCATGGGTGGGCAGGTCACGGATGAATGGTCGACCGCCTTCCCCTTGCTGGCCAAGGACTATGCCCTGGCCCTGCAGGACGAGAACCGCGTCCGCGAGGCCCGCGGCCAGCCCCCCCTGCCCTTCGACGAGACCCTGACCGAGGCGCTGAACATCGGCGCCCGCGACCTGATCCAGAAGACGCATTGGCCCAACATCGACCTGCTGGGCGCGCAGCTGAACCTCTACTGGGCGGAATTCCAGGTACCGGTCTGGCGCATGGGCCTGCGTGGCTGGCCGCTGTGGGACGCGCTGTCGAACGGCTTGACCCATGACGGGGTCGTCGATGAATACGATATCATCATCATCGACACCCCCCCTGCCCTGGGCTATCTGACCATTAACGCCTTGGCCGCGGCTGATATTCTGCTGGTCCCCCTGGGCGCGACCTTCTTGGAGTTCGATTCGACGGGGCGGTTCTTTGACATGCTCTATTCGACCTTCGCCAGCGTCGAGGAGGGAGAGAACACCGCCCGCCGCCGCGACGGCCTGCCCGAGATGCGGTTCGAATGGGACGCGGTGCGCGCCATCATCACCCGCTTCGAGGCCGGTCAGCAGACCGATCTGGCCAACGTGATCCAGGCCTATTTCGGCGATTTCATGACCACCTATCGCCAGGAGCTGACCGCCATGGTCGGTCAGGCCGGAGAGCAAGTGAACGGCATCTATGAGGCCGATTACCGAGAGTTCAACCGCGACACCTATGTCCGGGGCCGCGAGACCTTTGACCGGACCTGGGCCGAGGTCAAGGAACTGATCCTGGGCGCCTGGTGGCGCGATCTGCAGATGGAGAAGGAGGAGACGACAAATGGTCAAGCGCCGACGCCTTGAAACCCCCAGCACCGACGACTTGAGTCGGATCGAGGCAGAGTTTCGCAGCGAAACCTTTGACCGGGCGGCCTCGGTCCGGGGCATCGCACCCATCGCGCAGGTCGCCGCCGACAGCGCGTCCCATGTCCAGGCCGAGGGTGCGGAGGCCCGCGCCAACCGTGCCCGGACCGAGGCCGATGCCGCCCGTCTGCATGATGCCGAGGCGCGCGGGTTGCTGATGGCCGATCTGGCCCTGGAGCAGATCGACGAGGACGCGATGATCCGCGACCGCATGACCATGGGCGAGGCCGAGATGCTGGAACTGCGCCAGTCGATCGCGGCGCATGGCCTACGGCTTCCGATCGAGGTGTTCGAGCTGGAGCAGCCGGGCAGGGACGGGCAGCGCTATGGCCTGCTGTCGGGCTATCGGCGGTTGCTGGCGACGCGCGGCCTGCGGGAGCTGACGCAGGCCCCGACTTATGCCACCATCCGGGCGATCATCCGGCCGCGGTCGGACACGGGGCAGGCCTTTGTCTCGATGATCGAAGAGAACGAAGTTCGCGAGAATCTGAGCCATTTCGAACGGGGGCGCATTGCCGTCATTGCGGCCAATCATGGGGCCTTTGCCAATACCGAGGATGCGGTGGACAAGCTGTTCGCGACCGGGTCCAAGGCCAAGCGGTCCAAGATCCGGTCCTTTGCGCTGATCTTTGAGGAATTGGGCGACATGCTGCAGTTCCCCGAGCAGCTGACCGAACGGCGCGGCCTGCAGCTGGCCACGGCGCTGCGGCAGGGGGCCGAGGCGCAGGTGCGCCAGGCGCTGTCTCGTGCGACGCCGGTGGATGCCGATGAGGAATGGGGGGTGATTGAGCCGGTCATCCGGCAGCAGGAGGCGGGTATCCGCGACCCGGCGCGGGGCGGGCGGCCCAAGCGGGCGGCCCCCAACATGGGTTGGATCGACGACAAGACACTGCGGACCTCGGGCGGGATCACGATCCGCAGGTCCGCCGATAGCCGGGGGCATGTGTTGCGGCTGGAGGGGGCGGCGCTGACCTCGGAGCTGATGGACAGTCTTATGCTGGAAATCCGCGCGCTGCTGGAGCGCTGAGGTTTCGCTGCGAAACCGTAAGGGCAGGGCAGGGGCTTGCCGCCTCGCCCTCGTCTTCGTGTGTAGCAGAGCTTGATCTAATTAACTCATTGATAATAAATGATTATTTATTAGATGGCAGAGATGGGGCCATTGGTACGAACCGGCTTTTGGTCTGGCTGCGGGCAGCATGGCATTACGGTTCCCGTGGGCTTGGGATGCGCGGGTCGCCAACGACGTTGGTGCGTTGTGGGGAGCGTTGGCTAAGCGGGTGGTCGATAGTCTGTTGGCGAGGAGGGCAGGCGGGCCCGGCTGGCCTTGACGGTCGCGCACGGGCTTGGGACCCTGCTTCTGGATGAGCCCGTCACCGCGCCGATCAGGACCGAAGCCCGGTGATCGTACTGCATGACGTGGCCATGACCGCGCGGATCAGTGATCCCGCCGCCGCGCTGAGGGAGGGTCGGCTGATCCGGCAGGGTGTCCGGCGCCCAGCTGTTGGACACCGGCGAAGCCCGCTATCGCGTCCCCACGCTGAAGGCCTGCGAAGTGATGCCTGTCCAGTCGGCCCTGCAAATCATGGGGTCGCAACTGGTAACGGTGATCCTGGTCTGCGCGGGGTTTATGCTGGCGGGCTATCTGACCACTGGCGGCTTTGCGGGGCTCCTGCTGATCGTTGGCGTGTTCCATCGCCCGCGGGAGGGTCTTGACGTGACTGTCCGCGCGGGCGTGACGGTCGCACTTGGTGGCCTGTCGCTGACCGCCCTAGGGTTCGGAAGGTGCTAATCAAGGCTCGTGTCCTGGGGCCGATTCACGACCGGCCGCATGTGGCCTGGATCGGCTGGCCGGTGCCATGGCCCTAGCCCTGTTGGTCGAGTTGAACCGGAGGTCGCTGCTTTTGGACATCCACCGGCCGGTCAGGCCCGCGACCCTGCATCTGACTGGGGCCCATTCGCTGTTCCGCCTGATCCTGTCGGAACAGTGGGACAGGGCGCCGCGCATGTTCCAGGGGCTGGGCGTTGCGTCTGCGCAGATGGTGACGCTGTCCGGGGTGATCGCGCCAGCGGCAGCCGCAGGCGGCGCGGTCGGGGCAACTGCTGGACCAGGGCGTGACCCCACGGTCGAGTTTGGCCTGTTGGCGGGCGGCGCGGGTGGCAGCAATGTCACCAAGATCGCACAGCGCCTGCCGGTGGGCAACCTGATCGACCCCGGTCAGGGCCGCGCGGGGCTGCGGCCCGGCATGTCTGTGGTGGTGGGGGAGGGCGGCTAGGGGGCAAAGGCCTCGCTGGTGCCGCGGGGCAGGTGAGCCCCCTGGGGGTCGCCGCAGGGGCGGCCGTCCTGTGCGATGGTGTGCCCGCGCAGCAGGGTGCGGACCGGCCAGCCGGTGATCTGCAGCCCCTCATAGGGGGTATAGTCGCAGCCGTGGTTCAGGTCGGTCTGTCGGATGGGGCGCGTCAGGGTGGGGTCCCAGAGGGTCAGGTCGGCATCCGCGCCGATGGCGATGCTGCCCTTTTGCGGATAGAGGCCATAGAGCCGCGCCGGGTTGGTCGAGGTCAGCGCCACGAAGCGCTGCAGGCTGATCCGGCCCTTGCTGACGCCTTCGGAGAACAGGATCGGCAGGCGCGTTTCCACCCCCGGAATGCCGTTGGGCACGTATTTGAACGAGGACCGCGCGCGGGGCGTGTCCTTGCCCGTGGCGTCGATGCGGAACGGGCAATGGTCGGAGGAGAAGATGTCGAAGGTGCCGTCCCGCAGCCCCTGCCAGATCGCCGCCTGGCTGTCCGCATCGCGCGGGGGAGGGGAGCAGACATACCGTGCGCCGTCGAAATCCATGTCCAGCCCGCGCAGGTCCTCGGCGGTCAGGGCGATGTATTGGGGGCAGGTCTCGGCATGGACCTTGAGGCCGCGGGCGCGGGCCCATTGGATCTGCTCCATCGGGTCGCGGCCCGAGACGTGGACGATGACCACCGGCACGTCGATCAGCTGGGCGTGGCTGATGGCGCGATGCGTGGCCTCGCGTTCGGCGATCTGGGCGTGCGCCTGGCCGTGATAGTACGGCGCGGTGCGGCCCTCGGCCTCCAGCCGGCGGGTCAGGTGGCGGATGGCGTCATGCCCCTCGGCATGGACCATGACCAGGGCGCGTTCGCGGCGCGCGACCTCGAACACGTCGAGGATCTGGGCGTCGTTCAGCACCAGGTCGTCATAGGTCATGAAGACCTTGAACGAGGTATAGCCGTCGCGCACCAGCGCCGGCAGCTCCTGTCCCAGCACCTGCGGGGTCGGGTCGCTGACGATTAGGTGGAAGGACACGTCGGTGTGACAGTTGCCCTGCGCCTTGCGGTGATAATCCTCGACGCAGGCGCGCAGCGACTGTCCCCGGATCTGCAGCGCAAAGGGCAGCAGGGTCGTGTTGCCGCCCGCCGCCGCCGACCTTGTGCCGCTGGCGAAATCGTCCGCCATGGTCGTGCCGTCCGACGTTGGCTGGTCCAGATGCACATGCGCGTCGATGCCGCCGGGCAGGACCAGCAGCCCGGTGGCGTCGATACGGTCGGCGCCGGACAGATTGTGCCCGATCTGCGCGATGCGCCCGTCCTTGATGCCGATATCGGCGCCGTAGCTGTCGGCGGCGGTGACGACCGTGCCGCCCGCGATGACCAGGTCCAGCCCGCTCATGCGACGATCCGGGCCAGCGCGTCGGTCAGGCGGTCGACCTGATCCAGCGTGTTGTAATGGACCATCGACACGCGCAGCACGCCGCCGTCCTGATCCTCTCTCAGATGCTCGACCAGGCGGCGCGAGTGGAAATCGCCGAAGCGCATGGCGATGCCGTGATCGTCCATCGCGCGGGCGACGCTGCCGGAATCGACGCCGTCGAACTTGAAGGCGATGGTCGGCACGCGGGTGCTGTCGCGGTTGACCGGCTGGCCCATCACGCGGCAATCGTTGCGCGCCGACAGCCAGGCCAGCAGGCGGTCGGTCAGCGCATCCTCCTGCGCGGTGATCAGATCGAACGCGGCCGCCAGCAGGGCGCGGTGATCGCCCGTGGCGCCGTGATGGCGGGCCAGATCGGTCAGATAGGCCAGGATGCCGTCGGTGGCGAAGGCCGCTTCATAGCTGGGGTTGCCGGGCTCCAGCTTGGCCGAAACCTTATCCTTGCCGTAGAAATAGTGATACAGCCCGTCCAGGTCGGCCAGCAGGTCGTATTTGCCATACATCAGCGCCCCATGCGGACCATAGGCCTTGTAGAGGCTGAAGACATAGTAATCGACATCCCAGGCCCGTACGTCGATCAGCCGGTGCGGCGCATAGGCGACCGCATCGACGCAGATCCGTGCGCCGTGATCGTGGATGAAGCGCGCGAAATCCGCGATCGGATGCACCTGGCCCAGGATATTGGAAACATGCGTCACGCAGACCAGCCGGGTGCGGTCGGTCATCAGCGGGGCCAGATCGGCCAGTTGCAGGTCCATCGTGTCGGCGTTCAGCGGCCAGACCTTGAGGGTGACGCCGAACTCCTCCAGCCGGGTCCAGGGGCCGATATTGCTTTCGTGATCGGCCATGGTGACGATGACCTCGTCACCGGGGGCGAACTGGCGGCGCATCGCCTGCATCAGGTTGCCCATCAGCACCGTGGTCGAGGGGCCGAAGACGATCTCCTCGGGGCGGGCGGCGTTGACCAGCGTCGCGGCGGCGCGACGGCCCGTCATCAGGGCATCGGCGGCGGCCTGTGATACCGCATAGCTGCCGCCGATCTGGACGTTCCTGTGGGTCAGGAACTCGACCATGCGGTCCAGCGCGGGCTGGGCGATCTGCGATCCGCCGGCATTGTCGAAAAACACCCAGTCCTGCGTCAGGCCGGGGAATTGGGACTGCACATAGGCCATGTCCAGCTGTGTCATCGGGGTGGTCCTTCAGTGGTTCAGCACGGCGCCCAGGAAATTGCGTGTGCGTGGTTCTTGGGGGTCGGACAGCACCTGCGCGGGCGGTCCCTGTTCGACGATCTGGCCCGCATCCATGAAGATGACACGGTCGGCCACCTGGGAGGCAAAGCCCATCTCGTGCGTGACGACGATCATGGTGACGCCGGTGCGGGCCAGATCGCGCATGACGTCCAGCACCTCGCCCACCATCTCGGGGTCCAGCGCGCTGGTCGGTTCGTCGAACAGCATCACCTGCGGCTCCATCGCAAGCGCCCGGGCGATGGCCACGCGCTGCTGCTGGCCGCCGGACAGGTGGCCCGGATACTTGTCGGCCTGATCGCCGATACCCACGCGCTCCAGCAGGCGGTCGGCCTGGGCCGCCGCATCGGCGCGCGTGGTGCGGCGCACGCGGCGGGGCGCCAGCATGACGTTTTCGCGCACGGTCAGGTGGGGAAACAGGTTGAAGGACTGGAACACCATGCCGACCTCGGCGCGCACCTTTGCCAGGGCGCGGCCGGTGGTGACGGGGGTGCCGTCCACGCGGATCTCGCTGGCCGGGTCGAACCCCTCCAGCCGGTTGATGCAGCGGATCAGGGTGGATTTTCCGGACCCCGACGGGCCGATGATGCACACGACCTCGCCCTTGGCGACGTCCAGGTCGATGCCGCGCAGGGCCTCGAAGCTGCCATAGGATTTCCGCAGGTTGCGGATGCTGACGAAACCGCTCATCTCAGCGCCCCCGTGCCGAAAAGCGGCGTTCCATGCGCGACACCAGTGCCACCAGCGGCCACAGGAACGCGATATAGATCGCCGCCGCCACGATCAGCGGCGTGGGATTGGCGGCCAGCGCCTGCGCCTGCGTCGCCTGCTTCAGCAGGTCGGGCATGGCGACGACCGACGCCAGCGCGGTGTCCTTGACCACGTTGATCGAATTGTTGGTCAGCGGCGGAATGACGATCCGCACCGCCTGCGGCAGGATCACGTCGGCCATGGTCTGGCGACCGTTCAGGCCCAGGGCGGCCGAGGCCTCGAACTGGCCCTTGGGGATCGCCTCGATGCCCGCGCGAAAGATCTCGGCGGTGTAGGCGCCCGACACCAGCGTCAGCGCGCCCATGGCGGACAGGAACGGCGACAGGCGCAGGCCCACGAAGGGCAGGGCGTAATAGACGATGATCAGCAGGACCAGCAGCGGGATCGATCGGAAGATGTCGATGTACAGCCGCGTCACGAACCGCACGGGCGCGGGCCCGTAGAGACGCGCCATCGCCAGCCCCAGGCCCAGCACCAGCCCCGCGACGATGCTGGCCGCCCCCAGCTGCAGCGTGATCCACAGGCCCTGCAGCAGCATGGGAAAGGTGCGCCGCATCACATCGGCATTCAGGAAGGTGTCGAAAATATCCATGTGCATCCTTTCGGGTCCGGGACGGGCCCGGACCCGGGTGTCGGATCAATCCAGCGCGGGCATCGGCAGGACGGTGACGGTCGAGGATTCCGCATCAGGCGCCACGCCGAACCACTTTTCGTGCAGCTGCGCCAACACGCCCTCGGTCTTGAGGTCGTCCAGAACGGCGTTGACCTGGGTCGCCAGTTCGGCGTCCTTGGCGAACATCATCGAATATTTCTCTCCGGTGGGGATGCGTTCGACCACGGCCAGCTGCGGCTTGTCCACGACGTAATATTGCAGCGCCGGGATGTCCGAGATGTATCCGTCGATCCGGCCAGCCTGCAGGTCCAGCATCGCGGGGGCCAGCCCCTCATAGCGGCGGATGTCGGCAAACCCGTATTCGGCCTGGTTCTCGGTCGCCCACATGTCACCGGTCGATCCGGTGTCGACGCCGACCACCTTGCCCTCCATCTCGGCCAGGGATTGCGGACCCTCGGCCAGGGCGGTCAGCGACTGGTCGCTGTCGTAATAGGGCTGGGCGAAGGTCACCGATTCCAGGCGCGCGTCGGTGATGGTGATCGAGCTGGTGGCGATGTCGATCCGCCCGGACTGCACGGCCGAGAACAGCCCGTTGAAGGGGATGTTCACCGTCTCGACCTCGGCGCCCATGCGCTCGGCCACGGCGGCGACCAGGTCGATCTCGAAGCCGACGAACTCTCCGGCATCGTTCTGAAACTCCCACGGGACGTTGCCGATATTGGCGCCCACCGTCAGTGTCTGCTGGGCCGCAGCCGACAGGGCCGACCCCGCCATCAGGGCCAGCGCCAGCGCCGTGGTCCGCATTCCGTGTCCGAACATGATAGTCTCCCCGACTTTATGATTCTGGATTGACCGGACTAACCGGTCTGACCAATATCAAGCCACGGGTCGATCCGGTTTGCAATGGTCGTGGTTCCTGTGCAGAGGGATGGTGGATCGGGTGCCAGCGGAAAGGGCAGTGCGGGAGTGATGTGGGACAAGGGGCCTGTGACGCAGACGATCGCGCGTCGCCTGCAGGAGATGATCCGGTCGGGCGAACTCAAGGCGGGGCAGAAGCTGCCGTCGCAGCGGGTGCTGTCCGAACAGCTGAACGTGTCGCGCCCGTCCCTGCGCGAGGCGCTGCTGACGCTGGAGACGTTGGGCCTGGTCCAGACGCTGCCCGCGCGCGGGACGTTCGTTCTGGACCCGGCGGCGCGACCGTCGCAGACGACATGGCGCTATGACGACGCGCATGATCTGCGCGACGTGTTCCAGTCCCGTCTGCTGATCGAGGCAGAGCTGTGCCGCCTGGCCGCGGGCGCCATCACGCCTGCGGCGCTGGACACCCTGCGCACTGCGGCGACGGCGTTCGAGGCGGCGTGGAGCGCGGGCGATCTGGTGGCCCATGTCGAGGCCGATCTGGCCTTTCACCGCGCCATCGCGCAGGCCTGTTCGAATCGGATGCTGGCGCAGCTGTATCAGACCGTCCAGCAATTGCTGACCGAGACGCAGCGACAGCCCATTCCGAACACCGACCCGGACCGCATGCGCCAGTCCATCGCCGAACATCACGCCATCATCGCCGCGCTGGCCCGCGCCGATGCCTCCGCCGCGGAGGCTGCGATGCGCGATCATATCCGCAACACCGCCCGTTGCGCTGGCGTCAGCGTCTGACATGATGAGGCGAAACGGCACCGGGGGACAGATGCGGGCAGGATTGTGGAAAGGCGCGCGGCGGCAGGCGGCGCTGTGCGCGGTGCTGGTGCTGGCGGGCTGCGGCGGGTTCGGGCGGCAAAGCGCGCAGGAATGCATGGAGCGGGCGATGTATTTCGAATCGAACCGCTCCAGCCGCGATGGGATGATCGCGGTGGGCCATGTGGTGATGAACCGGGTGCGGTCGGGCGATTACCCACGCTCGGTCTGCGGGGTGGTCGCGCAGCGCAACCAATTCGCGCCCGGCGTCATGTCGCGCCGCATGGACCCGCGTCAGGCGGGCCTGGTCCGCGAGGCCGCGCGGTCGGTCCTGCGCGGAGAGCGGCATCCGCTGGTGGGCAACGCGCAGTTCTTTCACGCGGCCAGCTATCGGGCGGGTTACAACAACATGCATTACGTCGTGACGACCGGCGGCAACGCGTTTTATGAACGCCGCCCGCCCGCGCTGGTGACGCGCCCGGTCCCGCCGCCGCCCCTTGAGGGCATCACGCGGCGATAGGGCGCAGCGGTTTTGCCGGAACAAGGCGCGGTCGCTTAGGGTTTGGCGTGGACAGCCCCCGAGCAGGAAGGACCGCGCCATGACCACCGACCCCAAGGACCATCCCACGTCCTCCGACAAGGACCAGCCGGATCGCCGCAACAAGCAGGGCGACCATCACGGCGTGCCCCATTCCCCCGAAGAGTTCGACACCCAGAACCCCGCCAAGCTGAAGCGCGACCCCGACGGCAAGGTCTGACGCGCCCGTGTCGTTCCAGGACCAGGCCGCCCCGCGATACCCCGCGCTGCGGTCCACCACCGTCAAGGCGTTGGCGGTGGTGGTCGCGTCCATTGCGGTCACGCTGGCCTATTTCGCGGTGCTGGACCGGCCCTGGGGCTGCGATTGCGGGCGGCTGTGGGCGATGCCGGGCGAACCCGCGCTGAATTCGCGGGTCATGCTGGACCCCTATTCGGCGCTGCACCTGATCTTTGGCGCTGTGCTGGCGCTGATCCTGCGGCGCGTGCGGCCGGGCTGGAGCGGCTGGACCGTCCTGGCCGTCGTCGTCGCCGGCAGCACCGTGTGGGAAGTGGTCGAGAACCTGCCCTCCAGCATCCGTCTGTTCGGCTATGAGGCGGGCGATCCGCTGTCCTATCAGGGCGACAGTCGTCTGAACGCGCTGGCTGATACCGCCAGCGCCGCCTTGGGTGCGGTTCTGGCGCGGGGGCTGTCGGGGCGGGTCGTGCTGGCGGTTGCGGCCGTGACCGAGTTGGGCCTGTCGCTATGGATCAACGACGGCTTTGCGATCGCGACCGTGCGCGCCGTGGGCCAGTTCGTCTGAGCGTGCCTGCGGGGGCAGCAGCGTCTCGATCAGATCGACGGCGCCTTCGGCACGGGGCCACGCGGCGGCTTGCCGGGCGAACCGGCGCGCGCGGTCGCGAAACGTTCGGTCGGCCAGCAGGCGGCGCAGGGCCGCCAGAATGCGTGTTTCGGTGGCCAAAGCGGGTGTCAGGCGCAGGCCCGTGCCGCTGGCCACGATGCGCGCGGCGACGCCCGGCTGATCGTTGGTCAGCGGCAAGGCCAGCATCGGGACGCCCTGTTCCAGACACTCCATCGCGGTGTTCAGCCCGCCATGCGTCACGCACAGATCCGCCCGCGTCAGGATCGCGCGCTGCGGCACGAAATCGCGCACCCAGGTCGCGGGGATGCGGCGCGCCTGATCGGGCGTCAGCCCGCCGCCATGCGTGACCAGCACCTGCGCGCCCGCCCGCGTGCAGGCCCGCGCGATGCGCGACAGCAGCGCCAGCCGGTGCCCCTGCAGCGTGCCCAGGCTGACATAGATCAGCGGCCGGTCGGGGTCGGGGCGGATGTCATCGGGGAACGGCCCGGCCAGCGGCGGGCAGAACAGTCCCGTATAGCGGATGCGGTGACCGCCGAAGGGGCGCGGATGATCGAACCCCGGCGCGGTCTGCGACAGGGTCATCAGGTCGGACACGCAATCGGTGAAATCGCGCCGATCCCCCAGGCCCCAGGCCGTCGACCAGGCGGTTATGACCCGCGATTGCGGCCTCATCACCCATTGCGCGATGCGCCGCGCGGTTTTCAGCCGTTCGATGGCGCGGGGCGAGGAGACCGGCGACCAGCCCAGGAACGGCAGCGGCAGGGTCGGTTCCGCATCAAAGGGCAGTGCGCAGGCGATCGACACCATCGGCACGCCCAGATGCCGCGCCAGCAAGCCCGCGGCGGGTTCGGTCTGATCGCCCAGGATCAGATCGGGACGAAAGCGCGCGATCTGGGCCGGGCCGCTGCGGCACAGCGCATCGGTGCGCGCGGCGCCGATGCGGACCTCGTGGCGCAGGCCCCGGCCGGTATCCGGGGGCGGGCCGGGCTGGGTCAGGGACCGGACCTGATGCCCCCGCGCCCGCAAGGCGCAGGCCAGCGCGTCGAAGGCCTGCAGGTGGCTGTGATATGGCGGACAGATCAGCATCACGCGCGATCCGATCTGTTGGTGGTGGGCCATCCTGCATTCCGTTCTTGCCGTGCCGTCGGGTATGAACACCGTGGCGAACCGCCGGGTTCAATCCAAGGGGATCAAACCGCACCATTGACAGGGCCGCCTGCCCATCGATCGCCAGGTCGGGCATGCCCGAGGGGCATCGGCCTTCGCGGCGGTGCGCCGCCATGGCATGGGCGGCCAGCAGCGGACACCGCCCATCCGGGACCGGACGGGCGGTGCCGGGTCGCGATCAGCTGTCGCGGTCGTCGACGATGACCGTCAGTTCGTCGCCGTCGCGATGCAGGGCGACCACGTCCTGCGCATCATGGCCCGCATCCTCCAAGGCCTGCGTGACCTGCGGATGATCGGCCAGCGCGGTGCGCATCGTGGTCAGGCTGTCGCCCGCCTGCTCCAGCGCCATGTCGATATCGCCGGGGGTGCCCATCGACATGCCCGCCGTATCGGTGCCGCCGCCCGTGGCCATGCCGTCCGCCATGCCCGCGGGCGCATCCGGAGCCGCGCCGGCCGAGGCGCCCGACCCCTGGGTCTGCGGGGCGCTATCGCCCGCGAGTTCGTTCGTGGTCTGGCCGCCGGTCAGGGGCGGAGTGCCGGTCTCGGCGGTGGACAGCGCGCCGCCGCCCTGCTGCTCCAGCTCGCTCAGCGGGGTGACGGTGATCGTCGTATCCTCGCCCACGCCCGTCAGCTGATCGCTGAAGTCGCGGCCCGATTGCAGGTCGGCCACGACCCGCTGATAGGTCAGCTGATCCATGTCGGCGGAACTGCCCGACTGCGCGGCAGAGCCGGTATTCTCTCCGCTGCCCATCGGGGTGTCGATGGCGGGGGAGTCGCCTTCGGTTCCGGTGGTTTCCATATCGGTCTGGTCCATCCCGGTGCCGGTCTGACCCGCGTCCGGCATCGCGTCGGTGCCGGGGGCGGCGCCGTCCATCGCCGGCGTTTCGGGGGCGGCGGTTTCGGGGGTGGAGGTCTCTGGGGCGGTGGTCTGGGTCCCGGTCGCGTCGCCTGCGGGCGGCGGGGTCTGGGCCAGTGCGGGCAGGGTCATGGCGGGAACGGCCAAGGCTGCGGCCACGATGGCGGCGCGGCTGGTCTGTGTCAGGGCGTTGGTCATGGGGGTCCTCCTCAGGGTTCGTGGTGCGGCATTTGCCACGTGGAGCGGTCCCAACCGGGAGGGTGTGGGGATGTTCCAGGATTATCGCATAATGCCTGCACATATCCGCGTGAGATACCCCCGGACCCGCGCCCCCAGCCCACCGGTGGTGATTGTCGTCTTCTGACGCGCCCTTGGAACATATGGGTCTTGTGCCGGTTCAGCGGCCCCATCGCCAAAGGAGATGCATCATGGCCGAGCAGACATTGGACACGCTGTTCCACGAGACGCTGAAGGACATCTATTACGCCGAACGCAAGATCGCGACGGCGCTGCGCAAGATGGCGCGGGCCGCCCAGGACCCCGACCTGAGGGCAGCCTTCGAGACCCATGAGCAGGAGACGCAGGCGCAATACGAGCGTCTGACCGAGGTCTTCGACGCCATCGGCAAGAAGCCCCGCGGCAAGACCTGCGACGCCATCGAGGGCATCATCGCGGAAGGCCAGGAGATCATGGACGAGTTCAAGGGCAGCCCCGCCCTGGATGCGGGCCTCCTGGCCGCGGCCCAGGCCGTCGAGCATTACGAGATCGCCCGCTATGGCACGCTGAAAGCCTGGGCCGCGCAGCTGGGGCTGGCTGACGCCGAGCGCCTGCTGGACCAGACCCTGCAGGAGGAGACCGCCACCGACGAGATCCTGACCCGGCTGGCCGAGACGGTGATCAACGCCGCAGCCCAGGCCCCCGCCTGATCAACCGCCCGTTTCCGGAGACCGCCATGTTTTACACCGACAACAAGCTGCAATACCCCGTCCGCGTCGACAGCCCCGACCCGCTGTTCGCCCGCGCCCTGCAACAGGCCATCGGCGGCGTCGAGGGAGAGATCCGCGTCGCCATGCAGTACTTTTTCCAGGCCTGCGGGGCGCGGGGCGACGCCCGCTTTCGCGACCTGCTGATGAACACCGCCGCCGAAGAGCTGGGCCATATCGAGATGCTGGCCACCGCCGTCGCCCTGAACCTGGAGGGCGCGCCCCTGTCCCTGCAGGAGGAGGGCGCGCGCGACGCCGCGGTGGGCGCGGTGATGGGCGGCATGAACCTCAAGAACCTGCTGTCGGCGGGGCTGTCGGCCATGCCGGTGGACAGCGACGGGGTGCCCTTCGACATGTCCCACATCTATGCCAGCGGCAATATCGCCGCCGACATGACCGCCAACATCGCCGCCGAATCCACCGGGCGCACGCTGGCCGCGCGGCTGTGGGGGATGACCGATGACGCGGGCATGAAGGACATGCTGTCCTATCTGATCGCGCGCGACACCATGCACCAGAACCAGTGGATGGCCGCGCTGGAGGAGCTGGGCGGGGCCGCGGGCGCCTTCCCCATCCCCAACAGCGTCCCCCCCGAAGCCGAGCAGGCCGAGTTCAGCTATGCCTATCTGGGCTTTCAGGCCGATGGGAGCAAGCCGGCCGCAGGCCGCTGGTCCGAGGGCGCATCCCCCGACGGCAAGGGCCGCTTTGCCACGCAACCGCTTGCAGCCCTGGGCCAGACCCCCGACCTGGGCCCCGCCAGACCCGGCAGCGGCGCGCAGTCTGAGCAGATGTGACCCAAACCCCCCGGGCGACCCAAGCGACGCCCGGGGGGATCACGACGCCCGCAGGCTATTCGCCGCGCGGATAGCGCTTGGTCTCCTCCAGCACGTTCAGGTCCATGTGGTTGCGCATGTAGCGTTCCGACGCCTTCTGCAGGGGCTGATGGTCCCAGGGGTAGTACGCCCCGTTGCGCAGGGCCTCATAGACGATCTGTCGCCGCGCCTGGCTTTCGCGGACCTGGGCGTCGAAACGCTCCAGGCTCCAACGCTCCTCGGCCATCGCGGTCAGCCGCGCCAGCGTGTCGGCATGGGCGGGGTCGGGGGCCAGGTTCACGCGTTCCTGCGGGTCGGCGGACAGGTCGAACAGCATCGGCGGATCGGCGGCGCAGAGCGTCAGCTTCCACCGCCCGTCGCGCAGGCCCACCAGCGGCGTGATCGAGCCTTCGGCCGCATATTCCATCGGGACCGGCCCGCGCGCCGCCCCGGTGGTGGCCAAGGGCGCCAGATCGCGCCCGTCGGTCCAGCGCGCCAGGGCTGCGATGTCCAGCCCCGCCAGACCCGCCAGTGTCGGCACCACATCCAGCGTCGAGACCGGCGCCGCGACCAGGCCCGGCTGCCAGCCGGGCGCGGCGATCATCAGCGGCACCCGGGCCGAGCCCTCGAAAAAGCTCATCTTGAACCACAGGCCGCGTTCGCCCAGCATGTCGCCGTGGTCACTGACGAACAGCACGATCGTGTCCTGATCCATCCGCCCGCGGGCCAGCACGTCCAGGATCTCTCCGATCTTGTCATCGACATAGGAGATGCTGGCGAAATAGCCCTGCCGCGCGCGGCGCACATCCTGGGGCGTGATGGAAAAGGCCGCGTGATCGCAGGCCTCCATCAGGCGGCGGGAATGGGGGTCGGGGTCGATGTCGGGCAGGTCCGGGTCCAGCGCGGGGCAGTCGTCATACAGATCCCAGAACCGGCGGCGCGCGACATAGGGGTCGTGGGGATGGGTAAAGCTGACCGTCAGGCACCAGGGCCGGTCGTCCTGACGGCGCGACAGATCGTACAGCTTCTGCACCGCGTGATGGGCGACGTCGTCGTCATATTCCATCTGGTTGGTGATCTCGGCCACGCCCGCGCCGGTGACCGAGCCCAGATTGTGATACCACCAGTCGATGCGTTCGCCCGGTTTGGTGTAATCCGGGGTCCAGCCGAAATCGGCGGGATAGATGTCGGTGGTCAGCCGCTCCTCGAACCCGTGCAGCTGGTCGGGGCCGACGAAATGCATCTTGCCCGACAGCGCGGTGTGATAGCCCGCGCGGCGCAGGTGATGGGCATAGGTCGGGATGTCGGAGGCGAATTCGGCCGCGTTGTCATAGACCCGCGTGCGGCTTGGCAGCTGCCCCGACATGAAGCTGGCGCGGGCGGGCGCGCAAAGCGGGCTGGCGGTATAGGCGTTGGCAAAGCGCGTGGACCGCGCCGCCAGCGCGCGCAGATGCGGGGTGTGCAGGAAATCGGCCGGGCCGTCGGGAAACAGCGTTCCGTTCAGCTGATCGACCATCAGGATCAGAATATTGGGACGGGTCATCGCGCGGCGTTACAACCCAAGCGCCTGCCGCACTGCGGGTTCGGCGGGCTGGCCGTCCAGCGTGGTCACGCCCTCCAGCCAGGGGGTCAGCGTGTCGGGATGGGCCGCCAGCCAGTCGCGCGCCGCATCCGCCGCGTCGGTGCCATCCAGGATCTCGCCCATCAGGGCGTTCTCCATCTCGATGTCGAAGGTCATGTTGGACATCAGCGCGGCCACGTTCGGGCAGGCCTCGGACCAGCCGGTGCGGGCCAGGGTATAGACCTCGGCGCCGCCGAAATCAGGGCCGAAGTAATCATCGCCGCCCGCCAGATACTCGATGTCGAAATTGGCGTTCATGGGGTGGGGCGCCCAGGCCAGGAACACGATGCCCTGCTGGTTGCGGCCCATCCGGGCGACCTGCGCCAGCATGGCCTGTTCGCCCGATTCGACCAGCTCCCAATCGCCCAGGCCGAATTCGTCGGCGGCGATCATCCGGGCGATGGACTGGTTGGCGGGGGCGCCCGGCTCGATCCCGTGGATCTTGCGCTCGAACGCGTCGGCATGGGCGTCCAGATCGGCCAGGCTGCGGATGCCCTGTTCGGCCATATAGGCGGGCACGGCCAGGGTGAACTTGGCCCCGGTCAGGTTGCGGTTCAGGATCTCGATGGCATTTTCGGATTGCAGGTCGTCGATGAAGGCCGTTTGCGCGGGCATCCAGTTGCCCAGAAACACGTCGATCTCTCCGCTTTTCATCGATTCATAGCCGATGGGCACCGACAGGAAGCTGACCTGGGGCTGATAGCCCAGGGCCTCCAGCACGACGCTGGCGACGCCGTTGGTGGCGTTGATGTCGGTCCAGTTGGGGTCCGACATGCGGACCGTGCTGCACGCCGCGTCATCGGCGGCGGCGGCGATCCCGGCGCTGCCCAGGACGGCGGCGGCGGCCAGCAGGGCGGTCAGGCGTGTTCCGGTTTTCATCTCGCGTCCCTTGGCAATCATGATTATGGCTTATGGAAGACCATTGGACCCGGCTTGTATACCGGGATTCTGTTCATGCGGGCCATAAAGGACCTTGATGCCGGATGAGGGATGTCGATCTGGGCTGGCAGCGCGTCTTTGTCGAGGTCGCCCGCAGCGGCACCCTGTCCGAGGCCGCGCGGCGCCTGAACCTGACCCAGCCCGCCGTCAGCTATCAGATCCGCCGGGCCGAGGATCAGTTCGGCACGCCCCTGCTGCACCGCCTGCCGCGCGGCGTCATCCCGACCGAGACGGGGGCGCGGCTGCTGCAGATCCTGTCCGACAGCGTCGCCCAGATCGACCAGCTGGCCGCGCATACGCGCAAGGCCCGCGCGCCGACGGTGCTGCGCCTGCATACCGATTTCGCGCTGTCGGCGCTGTGGCTGATTCCGCGCATCCACGGGTTCCGCGCCTCCCATCCCGAATACGACCTGCAGATCATCGCGTCGCAGCATACCGACCTGGCGCAGTTACAGGACGGCGATCTGGCGGCGGTGTTCGGGACGGCGGCGGCCCTGCCGCCGGATACGCCGCTGCTGCTGCCGGAACGTGTGGTGGCGGTTTGCGCGCCGGGGCTGGCGGGGGCGTCGCTGGCGCGGGGTGACCTGATCCATCTGGACAGCACTGCCACCGCGCCCTGGTTCGACTGGCCCGGCTATCTGGCGGCGATCGGGGTCACCCGCGACATGGGCGGCGACGGGGGCGGGCATCTGCGCTGCAACACCTATTCGCTGGTGATCGAGGCCGCGCTGGCCGGGCAGGGCATCGCGCTTGGCTGGCGGGGGCTGGTCGATCCGCTGCTGGCCGGGGGGCGGCTGATCGAGGCCGGGCCGCACATCGCCGCCCCCGATCGCGGCTATTTCCTGACGGGCGCCCCGGCGGGGGGACCGGGGCAGGACCGGTTGAAGGCGTGGCTGATGGCGCAGCGCGCCCCGTCAGGCGCGCCCGTCTGAGCCGCGCTGCGCCTCGCCCAGGTCCGCGGGGGCGAATTCGCTGAGGCTGGGGCGCTTGCCGATGGTGATGTGGTCGATTTCTTCGGCGGCGAAACCGCGGATCAGGGCGGGGATCATCATCGACACCAGCAGGAAAATGGGCAGGCCGACCACGGTGATCACCTCCTGCAGGGCGGTCAGCCCGGCCTCTCCGGCCAGCAGGATCAGGGTGGCGGCGATGGCGCCCTCGGCCAGGCCCCAGAAGACGCGCTGGCGCACGGGGCCTGGTTTGGCGGTGCCGCTGCACAGCATGTCCACCACCAGCGACGCCGAATCCGACGAGGTCGCAAAGAAGATCGCGACGATCAGCACCGCCAGCCCCTGGATCAGCGGCGCCCAGGGCAGTTCGGCAAAGAAGGCGAACATCGCCAGCGGCACCGATTCGGACACCGCCGCGCTGATCGCCCCCGCCTGATCGCCCATGGCGGCGCGGGCGGCCAGGCCCAGCCCGTCCATCTGCATCGCCTGCCAGCCAAAGATCGCGAACCAGATCACCGTGAACAGCGACGGCGCCAGCAGCACGCCGAACACGAATTCCCGCACCGTCCGCCCGCGAGAGATGCGCGCCACGAACAGCCCGATGAAGGGCGACCAGGTCACCGTCCAGGCCCAGTAGAACACCGTCCAGTCGCCCTGCCAGCCCCAATCGCCGGTGTTCATCCCCTCGCCATGCAGCATGTCGTTCCAGAACGCCAGGCGCGGCAGGTTGGACAGATAGAGGCCCACCGTCTCGACCATGCCGCGCAGCAGGAACAGCGTTGATCCGGTGATCAGCACAAAGACCATCAGCCCGACCGCCATGCCGATATTGATGTTCGACAGCAGCTTGACCCCCCGGTCCAGCCCCGCCACGATCGAGATGGTCGCGACGATGGTCAGGCTGCCCAGGATGGCCAGGCGCAGCGCGGTGTCGTCGGTCCAGCCGAACAGCGCCGACAGGCCCGCCGCCACCTGCGACGACCCCAGCCCAAGCGACACCGCCACCCCGAACAGCGTTCCCAGGATCGAGACGATGTCGATGGTCTTGCCGATGGGGCCGTGGATCCCCTCGCGCAGCAGCGGGTAGAACACCGAGCTGACCCGCACCGGCAGGTCATAGCGGTTGATGAAATAGGCGAAGGCCAGCCCCGGCAGCGCAAAGATCGTCCAGGTGTGCAGCGCCAAATGGTAAAGCGAGATCGAGATCGCGTCCTGCGCCGCCTGCAGGGTGAAGGGCTCGACCCCCGGCAAAGGCGGGGATTGGTAATGGCTGATCGGTTCGGCCACGCCCCAGAACATCAGCACCGTCCCGATGCCGCCCGCGAACAGCATCGTGAACCAGGACAGGTTGGTGTATTCCGGCCGGGAGTTGCGTGGCCCAAGGCGGATATGGCCGTGGCGCGACATGGCGGCATAGATCAGAAAGCCCAGCCAGACATTCACCGCCAGGATGAAGAACCAGCCCAGATTGGTCACGATCCAGGCACGCCCTGCGGAAAACGCCCCCCCGATGGTTTCCGGCATCGCCACCAGCAAAACGACAAAGACCAGGCTGAGCCCCGCCGATATGAAGAAGATCGTCGGATCGACCCTCAGCCCCAACCGCCGCGCCAGATTGTCCATGCCCTGTCCCCGTTTCGTGCACTGTTCCGGGGCAAAGACATCAGGGACGCGGATCGTTCCACCCAAAGGTGCAGGAAAGCGGCCCTTACCCCTTGCGGGCAGGGCTGTCGGGCAGGGGGGTGGCGATGGTGCGGTCGCTCAGCGCGGCCTCCAGCGGGTCGGCGACGGCGGCGACGGCCAGGCGGATGTATTCGGCGCAGACCGCCTCCTCCGACAGGGGGCCCTTGGGGTCGAACCAGACCGGCACGCCCGACAGCATCGCCAGCAGCCCATAGGCCGCCACGCGCGGATCGGCGCGGCGCATCACCCCCGCCGCCATGCCGTCGCGGATGATGGCGATCAGCGCATGTTCATAGCGGCGGCGCAGGTCGGTGACGCGCGCCAGGTTCGCAGGCTCAAGGCTGCGCAGTTCGGAGTAGCAGATGAAGACCTCGCGCGGGCGGCGCATGTGATAGGTCAGGTGGAATCGAAGAAAGGTCAGGAACCGCGCAAAGGGCGGCGCATCGGCAGGGACCGCGCGGTCCAGGCAGGAAAGCAGCTCCTCCATGTGGCGGCAGATCAGGTCGACCAGCACCTCCTGCTTGTTGGCGTAATGGCCATAGAGGGTGCTTTGCCCGATGCCGGCCTCGGCGGCCAGCAGGCGCAGGCCCATCCCTTCATAGCCGCGCTGATAGATCAGCTGTAGCCCGGCCGCGCGGATCTGCGACAAGGTGTCCTGGCGGCTGCGCCCCTCCTCGGCCCGGCTGCCTGTTTTCCGATCAATCGTTCGCAAAACGACCGCCTCTCCCTCATATAATGGCCATTATTGACAGGATCGGGGACGCTGTCTAGCATCCGACGAACGAGTGATCGGCGCGAGGAGGCGCTGACAGTCAGAGGAGGCATAGGTTTTGGGGAGTGAGCCTGCCTTGCAGGGGCGTGCGATGACGCCGGAGGGTCTGTCCGGCTTTCGCTGGCAGGTGCCCGCGCGGCTGAACATGGGCGTCTCGGTCTGCGACCACTGGTGCGACCGCGACCCCGCGCGCACAGCCATTCTGGAGATCGACGAGGACGGTCGGGCCCTTGAGCACAGCTATCGCGATCTGGGCCGCCAGGCGGCGCGGCTGTCGCATGCGCTGATGGCCATGGGCGGGCTGGAGGCAGGTGCGCCCGGACCCCGCATCGGCGTCATGCTGAAGCAATCGGTGGAGGCCGCGACCGCCCATGTCGCCGCCTGGCGCATGGGCTGCGTGTCGCTGCCCCTGTCCACGCTGTTCGGCCCCGAGGCGCTGCGCCATCGTCTGCGCGATTCCGGCGCGGCGGCGCTGATCACCGATGCGCCCAGCCTGGACGTACTGGCGCAGATCGTGGGCGACTTGCCCGATCTGCGGCTGGTGCTGTGCAAGGGTCTGCCCGAGGGCGCGGCGGAGCGGTTTCCGGGGCTGGTGCTGGAGGATTACGACCGCGCGCTGGACGGGCGGCCCGACGCGTTCGACGCCGCCGATACGGGGCCGGACGATCCGGCGGTGCTGATCTATACCTCGGGGACCACCGGCAACCCCAAAGGCGCGCTGCATGGCCACCGCGTGCTGCTGGGCCATCTGCCGGGGGTTGAGGTCAGCCACAACCTGCTGCCGCAGCCCGGTGACCGGCTGTGGACGCCCGCCGATTGGGCCTGGATCGGCGGGCTGCTGGACGTGCTGATGCCGGGGCTGTTCCACGGAGTCACGGTCGTCGCCTGCCGGTTCCGCAAGTTCACCGCCCGCGCAGCCCTGGACCTGATGCGCGACCACGCCATCCGCAACGCCTTTCTGCCGCCCACCGCGCTGAAGCTGATGCGGCTGGAGCCGGATGCCGAACGGTGGGGCCTGCAGATGCGCTCGGTCGCCAGCGGCGGAGAGCCCTTGGGCGCGGAGCTGCTGGCCTGGGGCCGGCGGGTGTTCGGGACGACCATCAACGAATTCTATGGCCAGACGGAATGCAACATGACCGTCTCGGCCTGCTGCGCGCTGGAGGAGCCGATGCCCGGCGCGATGGGGCGGGCGGCGCCGGGCCATCATGTCGCGGTGATCGACCGCGAGACGGGCACGGTCCTGCCACCCCTGACCGAGGGAGAGATCGCCGTGCTGGCCCCCGATCCGGTGATGTTCCTGGAATACTGGAACAACCCCGCCGCCACGGCGGCGAAATTCGTGGACGGCCCCGAAGGGCGCTGGCTGCTGACCGGCGACCGGGGCATGGCCCATGCGGATGGGCGGCTGTCCTTTGTGGGGCGCGACGATGACGTGATCTCATCCGCGGGCTATCGCATCGGCCCGGCCGAGATCGAGGATTGCCTGCTGCAGCACCCCGCCGTCCATCTGGCGGGCGTGGTGGGCCAGCCAGATCCGCTGCGCGGCCATGTCGTCGCGGCCTTCGTCACCTTGGCCCAGGGGCACGCCCCCGGCCCGGCCCTGGCCGAGGATATCGCCGCGCATGTCCGCGACCGGCTGGCCGCCTATGAATATCCGCGCGCGGTGCATTTCATCGATACCATGCCGATGACCACCACCGGCAAGATCATCCGCGCCGAGCTGCGCCGGATGGCATCCGACATCGCCGTCCGGGCGCATGCCCATGCCTGACCGCGCATGCGCCGGGCAGGGCGGCCAGCCCCAACGACATCTGGCAGGATGCCCCCCATCCTGCGCCCTGAGAGGAGGGAGACCCAAGTGCCGCTGATACGCGTGATCGATGGCCTGAACGAGATCGTGGGCCGCATCCTGTCGGTCGTGGCCCTGCTGTTTGCGGGCATCATCATCTATGATGTCTTCATGCGTTATGCCTTGGGTCAGCCGACCCGATGGGCCTTCGATGTGACCAAGCAGCTTTACGGATTCTATTTCGTGATGCTGGGCGGCTATGCGCTGCGCCATCAGGCGCATGTGCGGGTCGACCTGCTGACCGCGCAGATGCGCCCCACGCTGCGCCGGTGGGTCGAGCTGGCGGGCTATGCCATCTTCTTCTTTCCCTTTGCCTGGGTGTTTACGCGCCGCAGCTGGGATTTCGCGATGACCTCCTGGCGTCAGGGAGAGCTGACCTATGGCGCGGTCCAGCTGCCGGTCTATCCGCTGAAGATGGCGATGTTCGTGGCTGCCTGCCTGCTGCTGATCCAAGGCGTCTCCGAGGCGCTGAAACTGGTCCTTGACCGCCCCAACCAGCCGGAGCGCCACGATGTCGGGTGAAACGATCGCACTGATCATGTCGGGCCTGCTGCTGCTGGGCCTGTTCATGGGGCATCCGCTGGCCTTCGTGCTGGGCGGCACCGCCGTTCTGGGCGCGCTGATCGCGGGCAAGCCGATGGTGCTGGGCATCGTCATCAACCGCATCTTTGGCGATGTGCTGGACAACTATGTCCTGATCGCCATTCCGCTGTTCGTGCTGATGGCGCGGTTCCTGTCCGACAGCGGCGTCACCGACCGCATGTTCGAGGCGCTGCGCCACCTGATGAGCCGCGTGACCGGCGGGCTGGGTCTCGCGGTGGTGTTCATCTCGATCCTGTTGGCGGCGACGACGGGGATCATCGGCGCGTCGATCACGGTGATGGGCATGATGGCCCTGCGCCCGATGCTGCAATACGGATACGACAAGCGGCTGGCGACCGGGCTGATCGGGGCGTCGGGCTGTCTGGGCATCCTGATCCCGCCGTCGATCATGCTGATCCTGATGGCGTCCTATGCGCCGGGCCTGTCGGTGGGGCAGCTGTTCGCGGGCGCGATGGTGCCGGGCCTGCTGCTGGGGGTGATGTATGCGCTGTATGTCGTCTTCATCGCCTGGCTGAAGCCCGATTGGGCGCCCAGGATCGCCGAGGCCGACCAGATCAGCCGCGGCGCCATGTGGAAGATGCTTATCATCGAGGCCGTGCCGCCGCTGATCCTGATCCTGGGCATCCTGGGGTCGCTGCTGGCGGGCATCGCCACCGCGACCGAGGCCAGCGCCATCGGCGCGGTCCTGGCCCTGCTGATCGTCATCATGCGCGGGCGGTTCCAGTGGCGGACCTTCTATTCCGCGCTGCTGGAGACGGGCCGCACCAGCGCGATGATCCTGTTCATCGTGGTCGGCGCCACGGCCTTTACCGGCGTGTTCAACATCACCGGGGGCCTGCGCGCCAGCCAGGACCTGATCCGCGGTCTGGCCGACGACCCCTATACGCTGATCGCGGTGATGCTGCTGGTGGTGTTCATCCTGGGGATGTTCCTGGATTGGACCGGCATCGTGCTGCTGTCATTCCCGATTTTCCTGCCGCTGGTCGCGGAGATGGGGATCGACCCCTTGTGGTTCGTGATCCTGATGGCCGTCGTGCTGCAGACCAGCTTTCTGACGCCACCCTTCGGCTATGCGCTGTTCTACATGCGCGCCATCGCCCCGCCCGACGTGTCGATTTCCGACATCATCGTGGGCGTGCTGCCCTTCATCGTGATGATCCTGATGATGTGCGCGGCGATGATCCTGTTCCCTGCTTTGGTCACCTGGCTGCCCCTGGCGCTGTATGGCTGACCGACCCGCTTTTTTTCACGAGGAGGAGACCCCATGAAGCATCTGATGACCACGGCCGCCCTGGCGATGGCCGCCACCACCCCCGCCCTGTCCGAGACCTGGACCATGACCTCGACCTGGCCCTCCAGCCTGGAGCTGATCGAGATCGACCGCCACTGGGTCGATCTGGTCAACAAGCTGGTCGATGACGACACGCTGACCATCGAATTCTATGACGGCGGCAGCCTGGTCCCCGCCGGAGAGGTGTTCGGCGCGGTCGAAACGGGCACCATTCAGGCGGGCGCCGACTGGCCCGGATATTGGGCAGGCCGCAACAGCGCCTTCTCGCCGCTGTCGACCACGGCCAGCCTGTTCAACGCGGTCGATTACGTGAACTGGATCCAGGAATGGGGCGGGGCGGATCTGTATAACGAGATCTATGGCCAGTTCGGCATGGTCTATCTGCCCTATGGCGTGACCAACAACGAATCCGGCTTCCGCACCGTCAGCCAGCCGATCCGCACGCTGGACGACCTGCAGGGCCTGCGTCTGCGCCTGTCGGGCCTTGAGCAGGGCAAGCTGCTGGAGAAGCTGGGCGGCAACCAGGTCAGCATGGCCGGCGGAGAGATCTATCAGTCGCTGGAGCGGGGCGTGATCGACGGGGCCGAATTCTCGACCCCGAACGTCGATTTCTCGGGTGGCTTCCAGCAGGTGACGCAATACTGGTCCACGCCGGGCTGGCACCAGTCGTCGTCGGTCTTTGGCGTGATGATCAACAAGGGGTCCTGGGACGCGCTGGACGAGGAAACCCAGGAGCGGCTGAAGATCGCCGCCGACGCCACCATGCTGTGGTCGCTGTCCTTCACCGAACGCCGCGCGACCGAGGCCTATGCCCAGTTCCAGGAGGCCGGGACCGAGATCACCCGCCTGGATGACGAGGCGCTGGAGCGTGTGCAGCAGCTGGCCAACGAGACCATCACCGAAGTCGCCTGCGAGAACCCGATGTCGGCCAAGGTCTATGCCAGCCAGCTGACCTATCTGCAGGAATACTCGACCTGGCGCGACGCCTCGGCGCCGTTCAACCTGGGCCGCACGCCGAACGGTCCCGACCTGGCCGCCATCCAGGCTTGCGCCGAGTGATCTGACGGGGCATCCGGGACACCCCGGGTGCCCCACCCTTCCGGACCGTCACGGGGGCCCGGTGGACAGAGGGACATGAGATGACGACCGATCAGGCACAGGCGCTGCTGCGCGCGATGTTCGACGCGGCGGTTGCGGCCGCGGACCCGGCCCGCGTGCTGGCCGACCATCTGCCGCCCCGGCCCAAGGGGCGCTGCATCGTGGTGGGCGCGGGCAAATCCGCCGCCGCCATGGCCGCCGCGCTGGAGGCCGCCTGGCCCGATGTCGACCTGTCGGGCGTCGTCGTCACGCGGCACGGCCACAGCGTTCCTACGCAACGCATCACCGTCCGCGAGGCGTCCCACCCCACCCCCGACGCCGCATCCGAGGCCGCCGCGCGCGAGATCCTGGAGGTCGCGCGCGGGGCGGGGCCGGACGACCTGGTGCTGGCGCTGATCTCGGGCGGGGGGTCGGCGCTGATGGTCGCGCCCCGCGCGCCGCTGACCCTGGTGGACAAGATCGCAGTCAACCGGCTGCTGTTGCGGTCGGGCCTGACCATCGAGGACATGAACCGCATCCGCCGCCGCCTGTCCGACATCAAGGGCGGCGGTTTGGCGCGCGCGGCGCATCCGGCGCGTCTGGTGACGCTGGCCATCTCGGACGTGCCAGGCGACGATCCGGGGGCCATCGCGTCGGGGCCCACGGTGCCCGACCCCTCGGCGGGGGACGACCTGTCGGCGCTGGCCGCACGGCTTGGGCCGGACCTGCCGCAGGCGGCGCGCGATCTGCTGACCGCGCCCCCGGTGCCTGCCGACGGGTTCGACACCGATTACCGTCTGATCGCCACGCCGCAGATGTCGCTGGAGGCCGCCGCCCGCGTGGCCCGCGACGTGGGCGTGACCCCCGTCCTTCTGGGCGACGCGCTGGAGGGCGAGGCGCGCGAGCTGGGCACCGTCATGGCGGGCATCGCCCGCGCGGTGGCGGCCCACGGCACCCCCGCGCCGGCCCCCGCCGTGCTGCTGTCGGGCGGAGAGACGACCGTGACCATCGGCACCGCCACGCCGGGCCGGGGCGGGCGCAACACCGCCTTTCTGCTGTCGCTGGCCCTGGGTCTGCGCGGCCATCCCGGCATCCACGCGCTGGCGGGCGACACCGACGGCATCGACGGGACCGAGGATGCGGCAGGCGCCCTGATAGGCCCCGACACGCTGGCGCGCGCGCGTGCGGCCGGGCTGGACCCGCGCGCGGTGCTGGACGGTCACGACAGCTATGCGCTGTTCGACGCGACGGACACGCTGATCCGCACCGGGCCGACGCTGACGAATGTCAACGATTTCCGCGCCGTGCTGATCACCTAGGGCTGCGGGGGTTCTGCCGTCTGGCGTGGCAAAGCGGTGGAAAATGCTGCGCGAACCCGGGCACAGTCGGTCCTGAACGATGAGGCATATTCGATGACAGACCCCGGCAGCCGCCTTCTGGACAGCTTTTCCCTCGCGCCGCGTCCGATCACCCCCGACGACATCCCCCAGCTGCACGAGCTGTCGGTCGCCGTCGGCTGGATGCACCGGGCCGAGGATTGGGCCGTGGCCCTGCGCTTGGGCGAGGGGATCTTTCTGGCCGATGAGATCGGGCGCCCCTTCGGGTCGGCCATGTGGTTCCCGGTGTCGGACGATCTGGCGATGCTGGGCATGGTCATCACCACGCCGCGCCTGCAGGAACGGGGCGCGGGGCGGTGGATGATGGAACAGATCATGGCGCGCACCGGCGGGCGCGATCTGGCGCTGAACGCGACTCGGGCGGCGTTCCGGCTGTATCTGTCGCTTGGGTTTCAGCCGGGGCTGACGGTCTGGCAGCATCAGGGGATCGTGACCGCCGTGCCGGACGCCGCGCCGCGCGTGCGCGCCATGCGCCCGGATGACCGCGACGCGATCCACGCGCTGGACACGCGCGCCTATACGACCCACCGCCGCGCCGCGCTGGACCTGTTCCTGGAGCAATCGGAGGGCAGCGTGATCGAGGAGGGCGGCCAGATCACCGGCTATGCCCTGTGTCGCCGGTTCGGGCGGGGCCATGTGGTGGGGCCGATCGTGGCCGCGACCCCGCGCGATGCCGCCGCCCTGACCGTGCCGCATCTGGCCGCCCATCAGGGCCGCTATCTGCGCATCGACACGCGCGAGACCGCGGGGCCGTTCGTCGATCTGCTGAACGCCAGCGGGCTGACCGCGCGCGATACGGTGACCACAATGACGCTTGGCCGCCCGCGCCCGGTCGATCCGGGGGCGCATGTCTTTGCGCTGGCGATCCAGGCGATCGGCTAGAACTCCGAGACCTTGCCCCAGCTGCCGCCTGCAAAGCGGTCGGGGTGATATTCCCTGGGGTCCAGTGCTGGCCGCGTGCCGGTGACCATGTCGGCGATCATTTCGCCTGCGCCGGGGCCGATGCCGAAGCCGTGGCCGCTGAACCCCGCCGCCAGCACCAGACCGGGCACGCGCGTCTCTCCGATGGCGGGGACGCCGTCGGGGGTGCTGTCGATATAGCCCGCCCATGTCGCCTGCACGCGCGCGCCCGCCATGGCGGGGATCAGCTCTTCGGCGCGGGCGCGGATGCGACGCAGGGCGCGCGGGTCGTGGGCGGGGCCGCGTCTCGTGGCCCGCGCGCCAGCCCTGCGCGCCGCCGGGCCGCAGGATGCGCCAGCGTTTGGCGAACATCGGCAGGAAATGGCGCGCATGGGCGATCTGCTGGGGCGTCGGATCGACCCGCGCCGCCCCCGATATGGCCAGCGCATAGCCCCCGTCGCCGCGCCGCGTGACCGACACGCGCCCCGTGTGCAGCGCATCCGGCCCCGCGATGCCGGGCGCGACCGACAGGATCGACGACCGGACCGAGGCCTGCGGAAACGCCACCCCCAGCTGATGACAGAAGGACGAGGCCCAGGCCCCGCCCGCCATGACCACGGTGGTTGTGGCGATCGTGCCATGTTCGGTGACCACGCCCGACACGCGCCCGCCCGACAGCTCCAGCCCGCGGGCGGCGCACATCTGATGCACGGTGCCGCCCGCCGCCATGATGCCGCGCGCGATGACCGGACAGGCGCGCGCCGGGTCCGCCACCCCGTCATCGGGAGAGAACACGCCCCCGCGCCACGCGCGCCCGGTGGCCTGGCCGTGTTCGGTGGCCTGGGCGCTGGCGATGTTGCGCAAATCAGCCCCGAGCATGACTGCCCCCTTTCCCGCCATTCTTCAGCGGACGGCTTCGATCTCGGCCCTGCCAAGGGCCGAGAAGC